>NZ_JACJQM010000032.1:0-82269 GCF_014696655.1 Nostoc sp. FACHB-888
TTGGGTGGCTAATGGGCTGTCGGCGATTGGCCAGAGACTATGAGTTATTACCGGAAACATCGGAGACGTTTATCTACCTTGCCATGATCCGGATCATGGTAAGACGATTAGCATAAAATTTTACCCCCCCAAACTTTTCAAACAGCCTCTAAGTATTTCCTTATGATGTAGCTATAGCTAAAAGTCAGAAATACCGTTAAATCTTGAGTCTAGAACATTAAGGCTATGAGAAAAAGGCCCGCATAGGCGGGCTTTGTTTGTATCAACTTGATGGACTATACTTCTCCACAAGCATTAAAAATTTTCAGTGTTGCTGATTAAAGAGATGAAAAGCTCACACAGAGGCAGTCCAAACGCAGATAATAAGAGTTTGGAATATTTGATTTTTCAATTTTATAGCCAAATTCAGCAATGGCGCTTTTTCTCTATTGCTGCCCTAACTATTCTTAAGTTAGCTGCAAATTCGGGTTGTCAGGTGCTTTTACAAAAAATTTTATGATTCAAAGCAGTGGTGTAATTATTTGTCTTGGCTACATTTTTGGGTTACTGCTTACAGCAATTCCTTGGGGTGGTGTGTGGATTTCGGCTTTGGGGATAGTGGGAGCAATTCTTTTTAGAAGACGCACCACTTCACGCCAACTTGCTCAAAAGCCAGAAAATGCTGGAAGCAAAAATAAAGCAGTGCCTAACATATGGCAAACTACTCCTCATGCTCGAATATGGCTAGTTGCTGGTTTAGTGGGATTATTGGCAACTTTATATTTTCAATGGCGAGTGCCGCAACCAAGTGCAAAAGATATTAGTCAGTTTGTCCCGCCTGGAAATAGCAGTAATCAAGAACAACTAGTAATTATTCGTGGCGAAGTGGCGAGTAATCCCCGCTTAACTCGCAGCCAGCGTGGACAATTTTGGCTGGAAGCAACTCAGCTAGATGAAGTCAAAAATGATAAAGGTTCAGCAGGTGTTCCAAAAGGAGTTACAGGCAAATTGTATGTAACAGTGCCTATACTTCAAGCTACTGGCTTATACCCTAGTCAACAGATTGCTGTGACTGGGATTTTATACAAACCAAAAGCGGCTTCCAATCCGGGAGGTTTCGACTTTCAGAAGTTTCTCAAGCAAGAAGGAACATTTGCTGGTTTGATCGGGCGACAAATAAATGTTTTAGAGCAAGAACGGAAATGGGGATGGTGGCAAATTCGGGAGCAAATTGTGCGATCGCAAGTTCGTTGGTTGGGTATCCCTGAAGGGCCACTTGTCAGTGCAATGGTGTTGGGAAGCAAAGCTGTTGATTTACCCTACGATATCCGCGACTTATTTGTACAAGCTGGATTAGCTCATGCTTTAGCAGCTTCCGGATTCCAAACTTCTTTGATTTTGAGTGTGATTTTACAGTTAACGAGGCGGGCAAGAAAAGGAACGCAATTTACCCTTGGCTTTTTGGCTTTAATCATTTTTCTGAGTTTAACAGGTTTTCAACCTGCGGTTCTTAGAGCCGTAATTATGGGTTTTGCGGCATTAGTTGGTTTGCTATTAAAAAGAAAAGTCAAACAGTTCGGTTCATTACTATTAGCAGCAACTTTACTATTAGTGTTTAATCCCCTATGGATTTGGGATTTAGGCTTTCAATTAAGTTTTTTAGCAACGCTGGGATTAATCGTAACAGTACCCGCATTAGTCAATCGTCTAGCATGGCTACCACCTGCGATCGCTGCTTTGATTGCTGTTCCCCTAGCTGCAACTATTTGGACTTTACCTGTGCAACTTTCTGTCTTTGGAGTTGTACCATCTTATAGTTTGTTGCTGAATGTGGTTAGTACTCCATTAATTTCGATCATTAGTATAGGTGGAATCATTAGTGCCTTAGTTGGTTTAATTTGGACTCAGGCAGGAAGCTTTTTAGCTGCGGTGTTACATTATCCGACTGATTGGCTAATTAAACTAGTGGAATTTTTTAGCAAATTACCAGGAAACTCTGTTGCTGTAGGTAGCATATCCACTTGGCAGCTTCTGATAATTTATTTACTGATTATACTGGTTTGGTTAGTCCCTTGGTGGCAGCGGCGGTGGTGGTTTGCTAATGTAATTGCGATTGGTTTAGTATTCATTCCCCTGTGGCATTCTACAAATACATTATTTAGGATAACGGTATTAGAATCTGGTACGGAACCAATTATAGTTGTTCAAGATAGAGGGACAGTAACTGTAATTAATAGTGGCGATGAAGGGACAGGACGTTTCACAATTCTACCGTTTTTGCAACAGCAGGGTGTAAATCAAATTAATTGGGCGATCGCAACTGATTTCCAAGGTAACGAAAGTAATGCTTGGTTGGAATTATTGCAACGTTTACCAATTAAAAACTTTTATGAATATTCCCCCAAGCCAGAAAATTCTATGGCGACTCAGGCAATTCAGCAAGAACTACAAAAGTATCAAGGATCTTATCAACCGTTAGCACTTGGCCAAGCTGTGAAAACGGGTTCAATAGTGGCGCAATTAATCAACGATCAATTACCTATTTTACAATTGCAAATTTTAGATCAGAATTGGTTACTAGTTGGTAATGTTAAGTCTAAAGAGGTACAAAAATTAGTTAAGAGTGGTAGTTTACCGCGTCCACAAGTGTTATGGTGTGCTCCTCAGTCATTAAAAGATTTAGTGATTGCTCTGCAACCACAAGTAGCGATCGCTTCTTCTGCTAATTTTGATCCAAAAATTTTGTCTGAGCTAAATAAAAGCCAAACTAAATTATTTTTTACAGGACGAGATGGGGCTATTCAATGGACACGCAATCGTGAGTTTGAGGCGTTTATTGAAGCGACAGAAAATAAGTCTTCTATCTTATAAAAAACTCACAAATAACCAAAGCTCAAAGCCAAATATTTCGTTGTAAGCAAGACTAACTAAAGATAGATGTATAGTTCTTTGGAAGGAAGGAACTCTTCAAAAGTCCTCATAAAGCCTATAACTATATGCTTGGGGTAAGTAAGTGACCGTTAATAGTTCAAAGTTTTTAGTAAGGGCTGGAGCCGCTTACTACAAGCAAATTTCATTACTTCTACATTGCGTAACATAGTTTGATTTATTCTTGCCCACTTACTTAATGTTTGTATTTTCATAGGTACTGACATAGTTTACTAACGAAAAGATAAATTAAAAAAAATCGAAATGGTAAGTTTAATTGAGTTCACGTTGTTTGCTCCTCGTAACAAAGGAGCAGCTTTAATTGGTTTTTTTTCTGAGTGGAAATAAATTTCAATGGTAAAAAGTGAAGATGGTTATTTTCACGCTCAATTAAAACTCAAAGACGGCATTTATCAATGTAAATTTCGTGTTCAAAGCAAAAGCCCAAAATTTGAAAATGATGAATGGGTAGACGTTATTGACCCTAATGCAACAGATATTAATGAAACAGAAAAATTCAGCATGGTGCGGATTAAAAATGGGCAACGCATTATTGATACTTATGGCATGAGAGTTATCGGTACTTTGTAGTTCCATACATTTGTGGAGAAACATTTGAATTAGAACAACTAAAACAAATTTTAGATCCCAGACGGCAGGGTTATGCAAGTGCTAGTAATGTGATAAATTATTTGGCAACCCACGATCGCGAACGTTTATTGCGAGAATTAGGCGATCGCGGGATCTTTGAGGCAGAGGCTTTTAAGCGAACAAAGTTAGCAGCTGTTCTGTTAATGACAGCAATGGGTATACCAATGCTGTGGATGGGAGAAGAGTTTGGCGAATACCAGCAAAAAAGCGAAAGTGTGACTCAGCTACAGAAAATTAATTGGTCTTTGTTGGAAAGCGATCAAAATCGTGATTTATTTAAGTATTATCAAAACCTTATTGCTCTACGCAAGCAGAATCTAACCTTGCAAAGTGACAATATCGATTTTTTCTACGAAAATGCGGGCGATAAAGTACTGGCTTACACCCGATGGGATGAACAGAATTTAAGGCGTAGAACAAGCTGATAATAACAATACGCATTCAGTCTTGCGTCTATGGAGGATACTGGAGTCTAGCTTCTAACTTACTTAGTTTCCTAGAGTGCAAGGCAAACTAGCAAAGATGATTCCACATCCAGCTTGATGGCTGTGATATTATAGGAGACTGCTACATACATTTAGAAAAACTAGAAATTAAATCGATCATGGCTCTGACGCAACTGCGGAAACAAGAAATAATTTCCAATTACCAAGTACACGAAACAGACACTGGTTCGGCCGATGTCCAAGTTGCCATGTTAACTGAGCGCATTAACCGCCTCAGCGAACATCTCCAGGCAAATAAAAAAGACCATTCTTCCCGGCGGGGACTGCTAAAGCTAATTGGTCAGCGCAAGCGTCTTCTAGCCTATATATCTCAGGAAAGCCGGGAAAAGTATCAAGCTTTGATCGCTCGTCTTGGTATTCGTGGATAGGGACTACCGCTTATGTCTGCTGAAGAATCTGAAGGCAGTCGCTTGCCCTTTGAACCGAAAAAAAAGCGCCAAAAACCCGCAAAAACTCAAAGTAAACTAGCAGCACAGCCACAAGAATCTGGCAAACAGGCTGATAAAAAACGGCCTTACACCAAAGAAGAGATGGCTATTCCCCAAGTAGTCAGCCAGCGGATGATCCGACGGGTAGCTGGGTTCTGTGGTGTACCAACAGCTTTGGGCATTAGCGCCTTGGTTGTTAGCTATCTGCTTGCTATGTACTTCAACATCCAACTACCTCCCATCGCCGTGTTATTGGTGAACATGGGATTATTTGGTTTGGGGGTCTTAGGGATAACTTATGGCGTTCTTTCTGCCTCTTGGGATGAAGAAAGAGTCGGAAGTCTGCTGGGTTTGGGTGAGTTCAACACCAATTGGGAACGAATGGTGGAAGTTTGGCGCGAAACTCGGCAAAAAAACTCATAATGAACGGCGCTCAGGTATTAGATAACTGCGGTATTGAGTAAACGAAGAAGTTAATGTTGAAGTTGAAATTTTATTAACAAAGAATTCAGGAGTCAGGAGGCAGGAGCCAGAATCCAGAATTAATTAGTGGCGAGTCCGAATCCTCTAGTAATTTGATTCTGATTCATGAATTCTGATTTGTGAATTCTTTTTCAAAACTTCAACATTGCGAATTAAAATTATATAAACTTTTTTATACCCTATATCCAGTTATTTACAGTAAACATACTGACTGAGCGCTATATTTTGTAAATAAATTTTATTTTCAACTATTCGTAATTAGGCTAAGTAAGCAACAATAAAGTTAGCCCATTTACAAAAAATTTTACTCAATTAATCAGGAACTTCCAGATGATTATAGTAATGAAAAGTGGTTCTCCGGAGGCGGAAATAAACCGCATTGATAAGGAATTAAGTAGCTGGGGACTAACTCCAGAAAAAATTGTTGGTCAACACAAAGTAGTTATTGGTTTAGTAGGTGAAACCGCCAGCTTAGATCCACTACAAATTCAGGAACTTAGCCCCTGGATTGAGCAGGTATTGCGGGTAGAGCAGCCTTACAAACGGGCCAGCCGCCAGTACCGCCACGGTGAAGCTTCGGAAGTGATGGTTAATACTCCCAATGGAGCGGTGCTATTTGGTGAACACCAGCCTTTGGTAATCGTTGCCGGCCCTTGCTCCGTAGAAAATGAAGAAATGATTGTGGAAACTGCACGGCGCGTCAAGACAGCTGGAGCCAAGTTTTTGCGAGGCGGGGCATACAAACCCCGGACTTCACCTTACGCCTTCCAAGGACACGGCGAGAGTGCTTTGGATTTGTTGGCGAAGGCGCGGGAAGTTAGCGGACTAGGTATTATTACAGAAGTGATGGATGCTGCTGACTTGGATAAAATTGCTGAAATTGCTGACGTAATCCAGGTGGGAGCAAGGAATATGCAAAATTTCTCTTTGCTCAAAAAAGTGGGAGCGCAGCCGAAACCAGTTCTTTTGAAGCGGGGAATGGCAGCGACTATTGAAGATTGGTTGATGGCAGCCGAGTATATTTTGGCATCTGGCAATCCCAATGTAATTTTGTGTGAAAGAGGAATACGTACCTTTGACCGTCAATATACGCGAAATACGCTGGATTTATCAGTAGTGCCAGTGTTGCGAAAACTAACTCACCTGCCAATCATGATTGACCCTAGCCACGGTGTAGGTTGGTCTGAGTTTGTGCCATCAATGGCAATGGCTGCGATCGCAGCTGGCACAGATTCCCTGATGATAGAGGTTCATCCCAACCCTGCTAAAGCCTTATCTGATGGGCCCCAATCTCTTACGCCAGACCGTTTCGATAACTTGATGCAAGAATTAGCGGTGATTGGTAAGGCGGTGGGACGCTGGCAGCAACCAGCAGTCGCTCTAGCTTAAAATCCAGTTGCAACTTCATGAGCAAGTATCTCAGCATGACTCCGAGTTTGTAGTAAAGACTTCAGCCCTGACAGACCTTACTACAAACCAGGATTTTTTTGTATGTTTAATTATGCCTACCTATTGATTGTAAATGTAAAATAATGCCCTTTTTGAAATATTCTAAAGGTGATTTTAAACACTAACTAAAGCTATAAAAAAAGTAATCTGCAATCAATATTGATGGGCAATATTTTTTGCTGTTGTAGGTCTTTTTATCTATATCATCAGATTGTCTATTACATTGGTAGCTTAATTCATACAGCATAAGAGTTTGCTCATAGTATTCGCGGTCATTAATGTATTGAAAACGCTCAAAGATTTATTTCTAATTGACAAACTCCTTAAGTTTGTGAGATGAAACAGCCCTGCGTAGGGAAAGTGGGTAGGTTTTTCGCTAAGGTTTGTAATGAGCAATTCAGAAAAATCATTGCGATCGCTCAATCATGTTAGATTATAATTTGTTGTTTCTCTTAAACACAAAATTTCGAGACTTTCCTACCCATCTCCTCATTGTGGGAATGAAAAAAAAGAACTGAAAAGTTAAGTTTTTTAAAAATTAGGTGCAGCAATACATCTATTCCCACTAGCTTATATGGCTTATCAGACAAGACTTAAAGGCATAATTGAACATCATTGTCAAAGAAAAATTAAAAGAATATGAAGTGCATTTTTACCCTCAAAAAAATGATATGTTAGATACAGAATTCAATTTCGCACGTTTATGGAGTAAAACAAGATAGATTACTTCAGTTTTTCACCCTCAAACCCTTGGCAGTTCTTGCTTTTGACGCAAATTGAGGGCAATGTGAGTACACATTTAAATAACCAAAACCCAGTTGCAAGTAGATTAAATTCTTTGCTGGGATTGGATTGTGGCTGAGTACAAAGAAATCCTGAACCCCTATCTATAAACACTAGAACCCCAACCAAAAAATACTAGAACCCCTACCCGAAAAAAACTTTTTTAATTCTTGTAATGTTTGAAGAATTAGGGTTTTTAGTATTTGAGTACAAACGTAATAAATCCAATAAATTCTATCCTAGAGAGACGCAGTGTTTGGCTAGGAGACGGCTGCTATAAATCTTATATCGCCAATCACCTAACGCTCTGAAACAAAACAAAGCGAAAAGTGAGTGGAGGGATGACATAGCACCATGCCTGAAGTGAAAAGAAGTCGCGGCTGTAAGCACAAATTCTACCCAAGAACCGAACCTTGACACACACCAGCCGAACATCAGATATCTATTGCCTGTCTTACTTGAAAACAAGTCACCCGAACCCAAGGGTTTGCAGGCAGTGTGAAAGACGCGACTTCAATTCCTGGGCATAGAGAGTGGCAACAGCATCTCCCACAGTGGCAGCCAAGTCCACCGACCTTTTGCGAAACTCAATGACATCACCGTCTACACGACTCCTCAACTCCAACGCTACGGAATCGACAACCCAAGCAAAATCCGGTGGTTGCGGCTGCGACAGCACCACCAGCGCCACAGTGGAAAGGGACGAAAAGCTCCAAGAACGCATTGCTAAACATCCCTGCTACAGCGAAGACGCTCATCACCACTACGCCCGGATGCACGTTGCAGTTGCACCAGCTTGCAACATTCAATGCAACTATTGCAACCGCAAATATGACTGCGCTAACGAAAGCCGTCCTGGAGTAGTTAGCGAATTGCTAACACCAGAACAAGCAGCACACAAAGCTTTGGTCATTGGCGGCAAGATTCCCCAAATGACAGTTGTGGGAATTGCCGGACCTGGCGACCCATTAGCGAACCCAGAAAAAACTTTCCGCACATTTGAGTTGATTGCAGAGCAAGCACCAGACATCAAGCTGTGTTTATCAACCAATGGTTTAATGCTGCCCGACTACATCGATCGCATTAAACAATTAAATATAGATCACGTTACGATCACCATTAACATGGTAGATCCAGAGATCGGTGCTAAGATTTATCCTTGGGTTCACTACAGACGCAAGCGTTATAGAGGTCTTGAAGGCGCGAGAATTCTCCACGAAAGACAGATGGAAGGATTGCAAGCCCTGAAAGATGCTGACATCTTGTGCAAAGTTAACTCCGTGATGATTCCCGGAATTAATGATCATCACTTAGTCGAAGTGAATCGAGTCATTCGTGAGAAAGGTGCATTCTTGCACAACATCATGCCACTGATTTCTGCACCAGAACATGGCACACACTTTGGTTTAATCGGTCAACGTGGCCCCACACCCAAAGAACTCAAAGAAGTTCAAGATAATTGCTCCGGTAACATGAAAATGATGCGCCACTGTCGCCAGTGCCGCGCCGATGCAGTAGGATTATTGGGAGAAGACCGCAGCCAAGAATTTTCCAAAGAGAAATTCTTGGAAATGACTCCAGAATATGACATGGAGCAACGCGCTACCGTTCACGAAGGAATTGAGAAGTTTAAAGAAGAACTTAAAGTAGCCAAAGATAAGGCGCTTGCCGGCAAGAAATTTGCCAACAGTCCTAAAGTCCTAGTTGCAGTAGCAACCAAAGGCGGCGGATTGGTTAACCAGCACTTTGGTCATGCGAAAGAATTCCAAATTTACGAAGTGGGTGGGGACGAAGTTCGCTTTGTCAGCCATCGCAAAATTGACCAATACTGCCAAGGTGGATACGGCGAAGAAGCTTCTTTTGAGCATATTATGAAAGCGATCGCAGATTGCAAAGCAGTTTTAGTCTCCAAGATTGGTAACTGTCCTCAAGAAAAATTGCAAGAAGCTGGAATCAAGACTGTTGAAGCTTACGACGTGATTGAAAAGGTTGCTTTGGAGTTCTACGAGCAATACGTTAAGGAATTAGGGAATAGGGAATAGGGAATAGGGAATAGGGAGTAGGGAATTTCAATATTCACTACTCCCCACTCACCACCACTCACCACTCCCCACTCCCCGCGCCCAAAAGGAGAATAAATCATGGCTTACAAAATTCTTACTAGCCAGTGTATTTCCTGCAATCTCTGTCTAACGGTATGTCCCACAAATGCAGTTAAAGTGGTTGACGGACAGCACTGGATTGACCCTGAACTTTGTACAAACTGTATTGGTAGCATTCATACCGTGCCTCAGTGTAAAGCTGGTTGTCCCACATGCGACGGTTGCGTTAAGCAGCCTAGCGATTATTGGGAAGGCTGGTTTACGAATTACAACCACATAGTTGCTAAATTAACAAATAAACAAGATTACTGGGAACGTTGGTTTAACTGCTATTCCCAGAAATATTCTGAGCAGTTGCAAAAGCGTCAATCCCAATCAGTGAGTTCTGAAGCTTAAATAATTCCTAATTTGTAATTGAAGACAACAATGCAAAATAACTGCATCTATCTTGATAATAATGCTACCACTAAGGTAGACCCAGAAGTTATAGAGGTAATGTTACCTTACCTCACAGATTATTACGGCAATCCCTCCAGTATGCATACCTTTGGTGGGCAAGTCGGTAAAGCAGTGAGAACAGCAAGAGAACAACTTGCAGCCATCCTGGGAGCCGATGAGTCAGAAATTGTCTACACAAGTTGTGGAACTGAGGGAGATAACGCCGCCATTCGAGCTGCACTATTGGCGCAACCAGAAAAGCGCCACATCGTTACTACCCAAGTTGAACATCCAGCAGTACTTAATGTCTGCAAACAATTAGAAACCCAAGGTTATAGTGTTACCTATCTATCAGTAAATCATCAAGGGCAGTTGGATCTAGATGAACTAGAAGCTTCCTTGACGGGTAACACCGCCCTGGTGACAATTATGTATGCTAATAACGAAACCGGCACGATTTTCCCGATTGAACAAATTGGGTTGCGCGTCAAAGAATATGGTGCTATCTTCCATGTAGATGCGGTGCAAGCAGTGGGAAAAATCCCGTTGAATATGAAGACTAGCACGGTAGATATGTTAACCCTGTCTGGTCACAAGCTGCACGGGCCTAAAGGAATTGGTGCTTTATATATCCGGCGCGGAGTTCGGTTCCGTCCCTTTATGATTGGGGGACACCAGGAACGCGGACGTAGGGCGGGAACAGAGAATGTTCCAGCAATTATCGCCTTGGGCAAAGCTGCGGAACTAGAACTGTTACACTTAGAAGAAGCAACCACAAGAGAAAGAAAGCTGCGCGATCGCCTCGAACAAACTTTACTAGCTAAAATTCCCGATTGTGTAGTTAATGGCGACGTTACGCAGAGATTGCCAAACACAACCAATATCGGCTTCAAGTACATTGAAGGTGAAGCAATCCTACTGTTATTGAACAAATACGGTATCTGTGCATCATCCGGTTCTGCTTGTACCTCCGGTTCTCTGGAACCCTCCCACGTCCTGCGGGCAATGGGCTTACCCTACACAACTTTGCACGGTTCAATTCGCTTCAGTCTTTGTCGCTACACCACAGAAGCCGAAATCGATCAAGTAATAGAGGTAATGCCCAGTATTGTAGAACGTTTACGCGCCCTCTCACCCTTCAAAAATGATGATGCAGGTTGGTTGCAAGGACAAGAACAAGCACTGGCACACCGTTAGGAACTAGCGATAGCGAATAGGGAATAGGGTATAGGCATTGAGAATGGAACCTATGCCCCATGCCCAATCCCCCAATCTAAAATCCAAAATCTAAAATCTAAAATTCGTTATGTGGGACTACACCGATAAAGTATTAGAACTGTTTTACGATCCCAAAAATCAGGGAGAAATTGAAGAAACGGGCGAAGCTGGAGTTAAGGTTGCAACGGGCGAAATCGGTAGTATTGCTTGCGGCGATGCTCTGAGATTGCACCTGAAAGTGGAAGTAGAATCTGATAAGATTCTAGATGCTCGCTTTCAAACCTTTGGTTGTACTAGTGCGATCGCATCTTCTAGTGCATTAACCGAAATGGTTAAAGGTTTAACCTTAGATGAAGCCTTGAAAGTGTCCAATAAAGACATTGCAGATTACCTGGGTGGTTTACCAGAGGCAAAGATGCATTGCTCTGTGATGGGACAAGAAGCCCTAGAAGCCGCTATCTATAATTATCGTGGCATTCCTCTAGCTACTCATGATGATGACGATGAAGGCGCGTTAATTTGCAGTTGCTTTGGCATCAGCGAATCTAAGATTCGTCGCGTGATTCTAGAAAATCATCTCACGGATGCTGAACAAGTAACAAATTATGTAAAAGCTGGTGGCGGATGCGGTTCCTGTCTGGCGAACATTGATGATATTATTAGATCAGTTCAACAGGAATACGCCTCACCTGCTCTCAACAATTACGGCGTACAAGTTGCCACAGAAATTGTTACATCTAAGGAACGAGCGCTAACAAACGTCCAAAAGATTGCTCTAATTCAAAAGGTTCTTGATGAAGAAGTCAGACCCGTACTCATTGCAGACGGGGGAGATGTAGAACTCTATGATGTAGAAGGCGATCGCGTTAAAGTTGTACTGCAAGGTGCTTGCGGTTCCTGTTCTAGTAGTACAGCAACTCTGAAAATTGCGATCGAAGCCAGATTACAAGATCGTGTCAGCAAGAGCCTTGTAGTCGAAGCAGTTTAGGAATTGCTGTAGGACTTAACGTAATCTACAAATACGCTCTAATATGCATTCAGCCAGGAACAGAAAGTAGGATTTGAACCATATAATTGTCTCCACATCAATGCTTCAATCCTACCGGCAACTGATAGCTAAATTAGCTATGACGGCTAATAGCATATAGGCAAAAGATTAAGCGCCTACTTGCAAATTTCATCATCCAACTCGCTTCAAAGGAACAGGATATGAGCACATTGTACGACAACATTGGTGGACAACCAGCTATCGAACAAGTAGTAGATGAACTCCACAAACGCATTGCTACAGACAGCCTCCTCAGTCCCATTTTTGCTGGTACAGACATGGCGAAGCAACGCAATCATCTAGTTGCTTTCTTAGGTCAAATATTTGAAGGGCCAAAGCAATACGGTGGTCGTCCAATGGACAAAACCCACGCAGGATTGAATTTACAGCAACCACACTTCGATGCGATCGCCAAGCATCTCGGTGAAGCAATGGCTGTGCGTGGAGTGTCAGCAGAAGACACCAAAGCTGCACTAGATCGCGTCACAAATATGAAGGGCGCTATTTTGAACAAGTAATAGGACTTATGCATTGATTGTTGACAAATAACAACATCAAGTCCTATGGAATCTTGCAAACTGAAACACATTATGACGTATTTGTAAATCACGTAATTTTCTTTGTTCTTTGTCAAAACAAATGACAAAGAACAAAGGACAAAAACAAAAAGAAAAAAATTTTAACGAGGAAGATCGATGAACTTACTGTCAATAATTTTGGCTGTGGAGCGATCGCCCCCAGCAGGCATTTATGCCAATGCTACCAACGATGCTCTACACGCGCTCACTACTGTCGCTCAACTGGCGTGAACGCAACTGACAAAAGCAAAGACCCACTAACCAACCAATTGCAGGGAAACAAGAACCATGACAGACGAAAATATAAGACAGATAGCTTTCTACGGTAAGGGCGGTATCGGTAAATCTACCACTTCCCAAAACACCTTAGCAGCTATGGCAGAAATGGGTCAACGCATCCTCATCGTCGGTTGCGACCCTAAAGCTGACTCCACCCGTTTGATGCTGCACAGCAAAGCTCAAACAACCGTTCTTCACCTCGCCGCAGAACGTGGTGCAGTAGAAGATATCGAACTCGAAGAAGTAATGTTAACCGGTTTCCGTGACGTTCGTTGCGTAGAATCTGGTGGGCCAGAACCCGGTGTAGGTTGCGCCGGTCGTGGTATTATCACCGCCATCAACTTCTTAGAAGAAAATGGTGCTTACCAAAACCTAGACTTCGTATCTTACGACGTATTAGGTGACGTTGTGTGTGGTGGTTTCGCAATGCCTATCCGTGAAGGCAAGGCACAAGAAATCTACATCGTGACATCAGGTGAAATGATGGCGATGTACGCTGCTAACAACATCGCTCGTGGTGTTCTTAAATATGCTCACACCGGTGGCGTGCGTTTGGGTGGTTTAATTTGTAACAGCCGTAACACAGACCGAGAAATCGAATTGATCGAAACCTTGGCAAAACGGTTGAACACCCAAATGATTCACTTCGTACCCCGTGACAACATCGTTCAACACGCAGAATTGCGCCGGATGACAGTTAACGAGTACGCACCAGAAAGCAACCAAGCTAACGAATACCGCACATTGGCTCAGAAAATTATCGACAACAAGAACCTAGCTATTCCTACACCCATCGAAATGGAAGAACTAGAAGAATTGTTGATTGAATTCGGTATTCTCGAAAGCGACGAAAACACTGCAATGCTAGTTGGTAAGAGTGCTGCTGAAGCTCCTGTAGTATAATTCGCTGCTAATAAATAACGCTTTAGCACAAGGAAAAAGGAAAAAGGAAGAATTTCACATTTTACCTTTGACCTTTGACCTTTCCCTCTAATCTCCCCCCTAATCTTAGAGGGGACTCCTAGTCCCCCTATGCCCCGATCCTTACGAGTCACAGAGGCTAAATATGACACCTCCAGAAAATCAAAACATCATCGAAGAAAGAAAAGAACTAATTAAAGAAGTTCTAGACGCTTACCCCGATAAAGCTAAGAAAAAACGGGAAAAGCACTTAAGTGTATATGAAGAAGGTAAGTCCGATTGCGGCGTTAAGTCTAACATCAAATCCCTTCCTGGTGTAATGACCGCTCGTGGTTGTGCTTACGCTGGTTCTAAAGGTGTGGTTTGGGGCCCTATTAAGGACATGATCCACATCAGCCACGGGCCTGTAGGTTGCGGTTACTGGTCTTGGTCTGGTCGTCGTAACTACTACATTGGAACCACAGGTATTGATACCTTTGGTACCATGCACTTCACCTCTGACTTCCAAGAAAGAGATATCGTTTTCGGCGGTGACAAGAAACTTACCAAGCTCATCCAAGAACTTGATGTACTTTTCCCACTCAACCGTGGTGTTTCCATTCAATCTGAATGCCCCATCGGTCTAATTGGGGATGACATCGAAGCAGTTGCTCGGAAGACATCCAAAGAAATTGGCAAGCCAGTTGTACCTGTGCGTTGCGAAGGCTTCCGGGGTGTTTCCCAATCTTTGGGACACCACATTGCTAACGACATGGTTCGTGACTGGGTTTTCACCAGATCCGACCAAGCTAAGAAAGACGGTACACTCAAGTTTGAAGGTACTCCTTATGATGTAGCCATCATTGGTGATTACAACATCGGTGGAGATGCTTGGGCTAGCCGCATCCTGTTAGAAGAAATCGGCTTGCGCGTAGTCGCTCAGTGGTCAGGTGATGGCACCATCAACGAAATGTTGATGACCCCCAATGTGAAGATGAACCTCATCCACTGTTATCGGTCGATGAACTACATCAGCCGTCACATGGAAGAAGCTTATGGTATACCCTGGTTGGAATACAACTTCTTCGGCCCCACCAAGATTGCTGAATCTTTACGGGAAATCGCTTCCAAGTTTGACGAAACAATCCAAGCAAACGCTGAGAAAGTTATCGCCAAGTATCAGCCAACAATGGATGCGGTAGTTGCTAAGTACCGCCCCCGCTTGGATGGTAAGACCGTTGCCATCATGGTTGGTGGTCTACGTCCTCGCCACGTTGTCCCAGCTTTCCAAGATTTGGGCATGAAGATGATTGGTACAGGTTATGAGTTCGCTCATAATGACGACTACAAACGTACCACTCACTACATCGAAAACGGCACCATCGTTTATGACGACGTTACCGCTTACGAATTCGAGGAATTTATCAAAGCGCTGAAGCCTGATTTGGTAGCTTCTGGTGTGAAAGAGAAGTACGTCTTCCAAAAGATGGGTCTACCTTTCCGTCAAATGCACTCTTGGGATTACTCCGAACCTAGCGATCGCTCCTCAACATCATATAATGCAAGGTTTTTTTGCGGAGGGAGAAAAAAGAGCCTATTTCTAGCCTAAATCTGAATTGTAGGTTTTTTAAGAAGAATCTATTTTCCTGCTTCAGACAGTATAACTCTTATGGAGTCTCGTTTTTAGATTTTGTTTGCATTTTGTTTAAAGAATAACTGTAAAATAAAAGACTATTTTTAACGAGGATTTTTTAGATTAAATGGTGCGATCGCTTTTGCTTGATCACAGCCCTTAGTCATTGAAGATGCATCAATTATCTCTTTCTTTATATACGATATAAGTTGATCGGTACACCGTCTGATCTCAAAACATATAGCAACTTAAGCTGCGTAAACTCATAACTAAAAACTACGCGGCAGATATCTAAATCATCTACTGGCAAACCCGAAAGTATTGTATCTAGCATGGCTGGAACAAAAGCAAAAAATCCATCCAAATCGTTGTGGGATGGATTTGTAATGACTACATTTACCTCAATTCTTCTACCAGCATGGCTATTTACAAAAAACTGAAATTGGAGCAGATTTTCCTTCTGCTTCAAAGATTTTTTCTCAGAGAGATTCTTCAATTTCAGCTTCAGCTTTTCGTATAAATCCTCGCCTAACTTTGAGAAAAAACCGTTCGATATTCCTTGAAGAGCGAATATCCCAAAGCCAATTATCAATAACGATATAGGCTCTACAGAGTCTTCACGATAAACTCGGTTGCGATCTCCAGCCCCAAGCTCTCGCAATTCTTGATATATATCTGCTACATCCTCATCTTCCTCAAAAGTTTGATTGCCGAGAACCAGAAAGTTATCTATTTCCTCAGCACGAATCTTTATAGACTTATCGTTTTTGGGAAGTGAATCAAGATTGTCAGATTCTTCAAAAACTTCTGCTTCGCCCTGAAGGACATGAGTTCCATCATCAAGCACTATCACTTCGGCAGAAACCACCCTTCCAATAGGAGGGTTACGAATATCATGCTCTATTGTCAGTGGAATATATTCCTCATTGTACTGTTTTGCAGATTCTACAATTACTTCAGGTGGAGTTAGAACTTGGTTGATGACTCCTGATCGAGCTATTACCATTTGAACTTTTCGCATATTGGACTCTAATGATAGATATGTAGTTTAAAAAAAAACATCTAGAATAACCTATTTTACCGGAATTGAGAAGTCTAACTACCTACTCGGAAATCTTTTGTATAATGATTTGCTTAATGATGATATCTAAGTATCAGTGTGTGAGATGCACAATAAGTAGACTGTTGTGGCGATCGCCCTCACTTGGCAATAAACTAGGCGATGTCTACGACGGGCTGCGCCTACGCATTAAACCGTCCAATCCTCAATTAACAATCCGGGTATTTTGCCCAAATCCCGATGATTGCGTGTTAATAAAACTAATTTACGAGATAGTGCGATTGTAGTAAAAGAAGTAGACTGTTGTTGCGCTCGCGACTTAAATAACGTTTTTTTACTTGGGACACTCAATCAGACAACAAGATCGCAAAGCCTTCTTGGGCGAAGTGTTTATCGTGTGTCAGTACCTCTATAATCTCCAGTTGCCGCATGGTGTGCATAGAAATGCAATCTGTCAAGCTATAGCCTTTATCAAAACGTTGAGAATACAGAGCTAGACCACCTAAAAAGGATTCGCGTGTTTGGGGAATAACTTGAACCCGATCATTTTGTAGAATGCTTTGTGCTAGTTGAAATATTCCGCTTCGGGTGTATCTACCAGCAGTTGAGAAATAATTCACAAACTCAGTCAGCACCTCATCGGTTGTAATCAGTTTTGTTTGCATCAGCGATTTGTGTATTTCTTGAGTGCGGACGTGCCATGCATCTCGTGGATTAGCAAGCGCTATCCAGTAAAACGTGTCTACGAAAACAGGATTCATATCGATGTTTGAGAAGTTCCGTAAAGATACTGGTCGTGCTGCTCTGCACTATCTGTGTGCAAGTTAACAAGTTCTTCAGGAGGAATACTCTGAGCAAATTGCTCGAACTCATTGAAGAGATTTAGCAGAGAGTTATCTACTTGGATAGGAGAAGCAATTACTTGAGTGCTATCTGCTTCTTGAATACTATCTTGATTAGAACCTTTGAAGCTAGGTTGCGCCTTTACAGACTGCAAAATGTACAAAATTGCTTCTATCAGTTCCTCTGGTGCTTGCTCAATTTCTCGAAGAAGTTGCTCTTTCGCTGTCATTGCTGATACCCTCAAGCAAATACTTGAAATTTTACTATTAAGTTGAACTCCCATCACTCTCACTTAAATAATATTTTAAGCGATCCCTTTTAGGGATTGTGTGTGAAATGCACAAGAAATAGACAGTTATAGCGATGTCTGCGACGGGCTATACCTACGCACTCACTCGACAATAAACTAGGCGACGTCTACGACGGGCTGCGCCTACGCATTAAACCGTCCAATCCTCAATAGACATGTCCGGGTACTTTGCCCAAATCCCGATGATTCCCTGTTAATAAAACTAATTTACGAGATAGTGCGATCGCTTTCACTCAACAACACACCACTGTATATTCATACTGGGTGAAGTTAAGCGATCGCCTTTAACTCAGGAATATGTTCAGTTTCGTAGTTTTCAATTAAAACACCAATAACTTCCATTAAAGACGCGAGTGGATGCGTCTCGTCTTCACCAACTTGATCGATGAGACAATCAAGGATCTCAACTAAGCGTTCATATTCCTCTTCTGTGTGAGGAACAAAGACGTTTTCGGCAATAGATGACCAAGCAGTAATGGTTTGATCTAGGTTTAAGCTTTGCATTATTCCTTCCACTTTCCTTCATCATATTCTGAATGCGTTAACACAGCCCGAATGTAGACCTTTTGGCGGTTGTAATGAATTGCGGCAATGAGTCGAACTTTGTTACCACCAATATTAAACACTGTCAATTTAGCAACTTGATCTGCTGAGGGAAACATTTCACGGAGTTCCACAAATGAGGTAATACCAATTTTTTATGAAACTGCATAGAATTTGATCCCCCCTAGCCCCCTTAATAAGGGGGGAACCGGAAAAACATTTATCAAAGTCCCCCTTTTTAAGGGGGATTTAGGGGGATCAAGATATGTGCAACTTCACATTAAATTGGTATAAGCTCATTTCCCTTGATCAATCGATACCACTGAGCCAAGGCGTTATTTGTATCTGGATAAAGTTTAGCAAATTCATTCAGCCGTTTACGAGTAATAACGTGCATTTAAAAACCCCTGATGTCTTAATAATTCTGTCATCCATATAACTCAGCTCCCAGTGCTAATCTTAAATGAATTATCTGTGACATCGCAGTAAAAGAAGTAGACTGTTGTTGCGATGTCTGCGACGGGCTTCGCCTACGCACTCACTCGACAATAAACTAGGCAATCGTATTAAGCCGTCCAATCCTCAATTAATAATCCGGGTACTTTGCCCAAATCCTGATGATTGCGCGTTAATAAAACTAATTTACGAGATGGTGCGATCGCCGGATAGCCTGTCGTAGACATCGCAGTAAAAGAAGTAGACTGTTGTTGCGTCGCCATTATTCGACAAGATTATTGAAGTGTAATTAGCAAAAGCGAGGTGGAATGTATCAAACCTAAATATGCTTAAGGTACACGAGAGCCTTTATATCTCATGAGAATTGATAAACTATTAGGTACGAAACTGGAGGTCAAAGACTTATGCTTAAAGACTCCCCAATTATTAGCGCATCTCCTGAAATTATGGGCGGGGCTATAGTTTTTGCTGGAACTAGGGTTCCCGTGCAGACGCTTCTGGATTATCTCAAGGCAGGCGAATCTATCGACGACTTTTTGGATGGATTTCCGACTGTTACCAAAGAGCAAGTTATCGCCTTGCTTGAAGAGGTGGGCTTCAGTCTGGGAAAGCCAAACCAGTCATGGGGTCACGAATATATAACCCTAGTGTGAGACTACGAATCGCTTCATCCCAAACGGGTATTAATTGTTCTGCTTGATCTGCCCAATAATCGAATGTAATCAAGCACTGAATATTCGACCCCAAAGCAATGCAAGTCCGCGAAAAAGCTTCCCGTGGTTCTTCCTGAATGTCAATGAACTTCATCTCTGTCCAGACAATTTTGGCGGTTTGGCGCTTGACGGTAATAATTTCTCCCTTAGCAATGATGTTGCGGCTGTCGTTTTCCAGAACTTTCTTCAAGGTAGATTTTAGCGGAAACTTGCTCCAATCATTGGGTGGCAGAGGATTGAAAGATACTTCCAGACAGCAATCATCGTTGGGGGGTTTCTTATCGAGGAACTTGAAGGATTTTTCTTGTGGCTCAAAAACCCAATCCTGGGGAACATTGAAGCGAACAGCCCCACGATTCGCAACAAATATTTTATAGCCTGATGGAGATTCCCAATGATGGTCAGGCTTTAGTTCAAGGGTTTCTTTAATCCACTGGAGATTGCTTTTCTTACGCTTTGCCATAGTGTTTTTGCCAATCTGCTGAAGAGGGCGTAGGCGTTAGCCTACCGTAGACATCGCCTAATTTGGGTCGGAAACAATCATCAACTTTGTTAATGTTATCAAATTGCTAGTATTTAGTAGCGCTCTTGTATTACTCTTACCAAAGAAAAATTAGAAATCTTGATTTTTATTCATCGGCTTTATGAATCTCTGGGTAAGTTAGGGAGCCACAGTCAACCCAGCAACCTAAAGCTATCCTTCAGCTTAGGGCTGGCGTTGAAGGTTTGGGCAACCCCCAAGAAGCGGAGAATTTTACTCAGGATATTTTTTTGAACCAGCAAGCGATCGCTAAGAACCTATTTGGCAATTTTAACGGCAAAACTCAACCTTATGATTAAATTTTCAGCTTTCAGCATTAAAATCTTAGCCGCAGTGTTCATGGTTATGGATCATGTGTGCTATCTGCTAATGCCAGACTTTTTAATATTGCACTTTATTGGGCGATTGAGCTTTCCCCTCTTTGCATGGCTTCTGGCTAAAGGCGAAAAACACACCCAAAATGTGTACCGCTATGGAGGCAGGCTATTAATTACAGCAATTATATCTCAGCCAATCTATATTGTTGTTTTCCAAAAGTTCTCATTTAATATTTTGTTCACACTTCTTCTTGGACTTGTGATGTTGCGCTTAGTAAAGCTTTATCCGCAATTATGGCAGCAATTAATAATTATTGGATTGTGTGCAGCAGTTTCTGAGGTCTTGGGCTTTGAGTATGGAGGATATGGAATTGGAGTGATTTTATTGATGTCTTTAATAGACAAACTCAATCCCAGAGTATGGTTGCTTTACTGGTGCATTTTACACTTAATTTTAGTAATTCTATCTATAAATTATATATTTCAAATTTGGGCAGTTTTTGCAGGATTTATTGTTTTTCAATTCAATGGTACACAAGGTTCACGGGCTAAATGGTTTTATGTGTTCTATCCGGCTCATTTAATAATTTTAGGTGTAATCAATTATTTAATACAGTCCAGGTAGGATTGGCGATTTGATAAGTGATGTCTACGACGAGCTATGACGCTCGATAGCGCAGCGTTAGCGACGCAGGAGCGTCTGACTCGTAAACACTATTTTGGCAAGGGTGATGTTCAGCTTGGTTGGATATTTGGAATGCTGGTCATACTTGAAGCTAAAATAATGAACTCATGTTATGCAAAAAGATTGAGCCAGAACTATCCCCTAACTAAAGGGCGATCGCAAAAAATTTGTAACTTGCATTTTACTAATAAACGAACCGAGGCTTTGCATTAGACAGACTTCACTTTATTTAGCCCAAGCTAAGGCTAAATATAAATCTGCTGTAATCCATACAGTAATTAAAAAAACTAATTTAAGCAATTAGCAAATTCTATTTTTCTTGCCGAAAAAGTTCAAAAACTAGATATATTTATCTATATAGATAGATGCTATACCGTTAAATACCTTCCTTTAGAAGGATATATCTTTTAAAAAATTACTTTTATTAGACCATAAATTGAAAATAAAAAGTAGATATACATTTCATTCAATGATATTCATCAGATAAATCTTCTAAATCTTAGTCTTTTGTTAATGTTTACCAGCTATGATGCCAGAGTAGTGAATAATAATTCGGATTTAAATATCTAGGGATAATTGTGTCATCCAGGAAAAATGTCCTAGATTTATCCCTCAAACTGCAAAATGTAGCCGAAAGCAACTACTGAATAGGTAAATCTTTAAGGTAACAAGCATGAGTTATACTATCGAATCTGCACGGAATATTTTTTCTAGCACTCAAGTGGCAGATGCTGTTCCAGCCACTACAGGAATGTTTGCTAAACTCAACGTTGACGATCAATTGGCATTTCTCTGGTATGCCTACGCTGAACTAGGTCGTACAATTACTCCAGCTGCTCCCGGAAAAGCAAATCTCCAATTAATGGAAGGTATATTCAACGACATTAAGCAGATGTCTCATGAAGAACAAACGCAATTAATGAGAGATTTAGCGAGTAATGCTGACACTCCCATCAGCCGTTCTTATGCATACTTTGGTGTCAACGCCAAGCTGGGATTCTGGTGGCAGCTAGGAGAGTGGATGAAACAGGGTATTGTCGCTCCTATGCCAGTTGGCTATCAAATGTCAACCCAAGTTAAAGCAGTGCTAGAAGCTGTTCAGAAAATCGATCAGAGTCAGCAAATTACTGTACTACGCAATACTGTAGTAAATATGGGGTTTGATCCGTCTCTGGCTGATAACAAACAGGCAGAAGTCATAAACTTTAAGTTCCCGCGTGCATCCCTAAGTCCCCAATTTACTATTGAGGGAGTTACAGAGCCAACAGTGTTGAGATACATTGAGGCTATGAATGCAGATAATTTTGAGGCTGCTGTTGCTTTATTTGCTAACAATGGTGCGCTGCAACCACCCTTCCAAAAACCAATTGTTGGTCGAGAAGCTATCACTGCCTATCTACGAGATGAAGGACAAGGGTTAGTGATGAAGCCAACCAAAGGCGTTTCGGAAACTATAGAAGATGGTTATACACAGCATAAAATTACTGGTACAGTTGAAACTCCTTGGTTTGGAGGTAATGTTGGGATGAACATTGCTTGGCGATTTTTGCTCGATCCTCAAGGTCAAATTTATTTCGTGGCTATTGACTTACTTGCTTCTCCCAAAGAACTGCTTAACCTAACTCGCAAGTAAAATTTCTTTGTCTTAATACAAAAGAAATTGCGCTTGTTGAAGATGATGTTTTAAAAGATTTTTTGCTCTCATAGTTAGCAAATCATTGCATATTAGTACATAGCTAAAACATTAATTTGGCGTTGTATTAACCCAGGCAGAACTGCGAAATTATAACTTTCGGGGCTTTTAAAACATCTTCTAAGTGTCATGGGAATCATCAAATAAAATCTTAATCAAAGCTCGGTTCACGTAGAACCGAGCTTTAGTTATTGGCTATGAGTCTCCGAAGTTTTTAAGCTAATTCCTTTTTTCTAGTTGCTAACCTGATACCCAGTTGCATTTACAGGAGATTTCAACTTTGTGGAGTACACAAACTAAGGTTCAAAGCCAGACATAATGCCTGTTTTACTTCTGAATTATGAATGATGACTCCTGAATTTGGCTATAAGCGTCATGCTTTGCGATCGCACTGCCATCATGATAATCATAACTGGTCATTACAGCCCATAAATATGGATAAAGTCGAATTTAGTCAGCAAAATGCTATTTGACTTACTCAAAATTTTGTCAAACCCAAATAATTGCGTAAGCGCAGCCCGCACTTCTCTACGAGACGCTGCGCGAACGGCAAGTGACCATCGTAGACATCACGTGTTTTAGCAAAATATTTATCCGTTAGTAGCCGCGCAGCCCAACGCACCCTACAGCTTGACAAAAAAATTTAAATAAAGGTAAGTATGTGGGCATCTTGGGAACTATAGAAGTAAATCAGATTAAACTCAACTTCTAGTTTCCAATGAAAACTCACTATCCTAGCAAAGAAGGTAAAGCGTTTCCATTACAGATTGTTCTTGTTGTTCCCTTCCTTATTCAGATTTTTGCAGCAGTTAGTTTAGTGGGTTATTTGTCTTTTAAAAATGGACAAAGAGCAGTTAACAACCTGGCAGAGCAGTTGATGGATCGTACCAGCGATGTAGTGGATGAACATTTGAAGTCTCATCTTTCCGTTCCGCAAACGCTCAATCAGATTAACGCAGATGCTATTCGCAGGGGAGTATTAAATGTAGGCGATCGCCAAACTCTTGGCAAGTATTTTTGGGATCAGATGCAGGCGTATGACCTGACTTATATTGGTATCGGGCTAACCACGGGTGAGGGGCTGGGTGCTGCTCGTTATGATGGCAAGACTATCACTATTGATGATTGGACTGCCAAGCCTTCAAACAATACTTACACCTATGCTACCGATAAGCAAGGCAATCGAACTCAGTCTAGCGCTCCGTGGACTTGGAAAAATTCTAGTGAACCTTGGTATACCCAATCGATCACCGCCGGTAAACCCATTTGGGGAAAGATTGTGACTGCAAATTTACCCACTGGCCCCTATATTGTCGCCTCTGCCAGTCGTCCCATCTATAATGCACAAAATCGCTTACTAGGAATGATTGCTACAGATATCCACTTGCTGAAACTCAGCGATTTTTTACGCACTTTAGATGTTAGTCAGTCTGGGCAGGTATTCCTTTTAGAACGGGATGGTATGTTAGTCGCCAATTCTGGCACAGAGAAGCCCTTTACCCTGATTAATCAAAAAGTTCAGAGATTGCGGGCGATCGACAGCCCCAACCCAATTGTACAGAACATTGCCAGACACCTCCAAACCTTTAACGGGTTTGCCTCCATCAATCAAGACACAGATTTTCAGCTTGAAGTGCAAGGAAAACGCCATTTTGTCGATGTTGTACCTTGGCGTGACAAGTATGGCTTAGATTGGCTAGTGGTAGTGAGTGTGCCAGAAAACGTATTCATGGCGCAAATTAATGCCAACACGCATACCACAATCGCACTTTGTTTTGGCGCATTGTTGCTTGCCTCAGTGATGGGCGTGTTCACCTCTCATTGGATTGTACGCCCGATTCTGCGCCTGAATTGGGCAAGTGAGGCAATGGCATCCGGCAATTTAGATCAGAAAGTAGAAACTAGCGGCATTCGAGAACTTAATACCCTGTCCAACTCTTTCAACCACATGGCAGGGCAATTGCACGAATCGTTTACTGCCTTAGAGAAAAGTAAGGAAGAATTGGAAGACCGGGTAGAAGAGCGCACTACTGAACTAAAAAATGCATTAGAGGAATTGCAGCGCACTCAATCTCAAGTTGTTCAAAGTGAAAAAATGTCTAGTCTCGGACAACTAGTTGCTGGAGTTGCACACGAAATTAATAATCCAGTCAACTTTATTCATGGCAATCTTGCCCATGTGCAGGAATATACTCAGGATTTATTAGCCCTTATGCAGTTGTATCAGGAGCATAATTCTAACCCTGCTCCTGAAATTCAAATTGCTGTCGAAGAAATGGATCTGGAGTTTTTGCAAGAAGACTTGCCGAAAATGTTGTCTTCCATGAAAGTGGGCACCGATCGCATTCGCCAAATTGTACTATCGTTGCGAAATTTCTCCCGCACCGACGAAGCGGAATTCAAAAGCGTCGATATTCATGAAGGGATCGATAGTACCCTAATGATTTTGCAACACCGCCTCAAAGCTAAACCAGAGCAACCTGAAATTGAGGTGACTAAAGACTATGCCATTGTACCACTAATAGAATGCTATGCCGGACAACTCAACCAGGTGTTTATGAATATTTTAGTGAATGCAATTGATGCATTAGAAGAAAGCAATGCCAAGCGCACCTATCAGGAGATCAAGGACAATCCCAGTCGAATTAAAATTCGGACATCGGTAGTTAATTCAACCTGGGTAGAAGTGGCGATCGCTGATAATGGAGTCGGTATTTCCAAAGAATTTCAGCAACGAATATTCGATCCCTTTTTTACCACAAAACCCATTGGCAAAGGAACTGGAATGGGTATGTCTATTAGCTACCAAATCGTCACAGAAAAACATGGCGGCAAACTGGAGTGCTTTTCAACTGCTGGAGAAGGAACCGAGTTTATCATTCAGGTTCCTCTGCGGCTAAAAGTTCATGCACTGGTTTAACTTGATACTAATTTGGAATTGTCAAACTGTCTAAGTATTATTACGGCACACAATTTTTCATAGTTCACATATTATACGGTTGAACAAATAGTTAAAATCATTAGTCCTATTTGTTAAGGAACCTATGCAGATAAATCAGGTGATTGAAACCTACGATCAGGGTGCAGTGGATTATGACGCAATTATGAAGCGTTACTGGCACATCGAGCGCGAACCTCTAATTGCTTCTTTGCAGCTCAAGCCAGGACAAACCGTACTAGATGCTGCGGTAGGAACAGGTCTTAATCTTTCAGCTTATCCTGAAGGGGTGAATGTCGTCGGTGTTGATCTTTCTGAGAAAATGCTGGATGAAGCACGTAAAAAGCGCGTATCCGCAGACATTACTTTCAAAGTAGCAGATATGTGCAATCTTGATTTTCCTGATAATAGCTTTGATGCCGCAGCGTCGGGATTTACCCTCTGTGTCGTTAAAGATCCAGTTCTTGCTCTTAAGGAAATTCTACGAGTTACCAAGCCTGGTGCATTTATTGCGATTCTCGATTACTGCAAATCACAAAATCCAGAGTTTTATAAATGGCAAGAATTAATATTTGATGCTACTGCACAGCTAGGCTTCCCGACTGGCAAGATCAAGTGGAATGCATTGATGGATTATGACGAATTGATTTATAAGAGTAAGCTTCCTATTGAAGTGCTTGTGGACGATCGCACAGAAAATCCAAACCCGTTTTTATGTGGTTGTCAATTACTGCTGAAAAACTTAAAAGGTTAAAGGCAAGAGTATTGTTAAGTAAGTCGGCGTAAATAATTATCGTTGGAATAAGACAATAGGCAATAGGAATAAGGGTTTTAGGTTTGTCATTTTTCTGACTTACTAGGAGTGCGATCGCATGTTTTAAATTGTGATAGGTTGCACTTGCTGACAACACACCCAAATCTACATTTTTTAACCCTGTTGCCTATTGCCTATTGCCTTTTCCCTGCCTACAAGTAATTTTGAAACAGTTCTAGAACATGTTGCCAAGCATCAGGAGCAGCTTCTGGGTTGTAACTCGGATGCTGCTCTAAGAACGGGTACTTATCTTTAAAAAATCCGGCAAAGAATCCATGTCCTGCATCGTAGCGGAAGATACGATGATTTATTTGATGTTTCTTTAATTCTGCCTCAATTTGCTCGTTTTCTTCTTGGGAAACTAATGTGTCTCTTGTACCAAAGAATGCATAGATAGTACCTTGAATTTCGGAGGTACGATTAATAGTTGGAGTCTCTTCACCATAACTAGAAGTGGTAATTCCACCACCATAAAACGAAGCTGTTGCTTTGATATCGGGTAAAGTTGCAGCTATGTAAGCAACATGACCCCCAAAACAAAAACCAATGACACCGATTGCATTATCTTTGACATTGGGTAAAGTTTTTAGGTAAGCGATTGCGGCTTGAATATCGCTGAATATCTCTTGATACTTTACTTGTTGATAATATTCCAATCCAAGCCGATATGCTTCTGGACTAAACCCAACATCTTCAGGGCTAAAATCAGCCTCAAAACCGGGAGAAATACGTTGATACATTGCCGGAGCTATTGCCACGTATCCTTGTTTGGCGATTAATTCTGTAATATCTCGAATATTACGATTGATTCCAAAAATTTCTGGAAAGACTATAATCGCGCCAAAGGTTCCGTTTTGTGCTGGTTGAGCTAAGTAAGCATCGATTTCTAAGTCATCGTTGGGTACTTTGACATAGGAGGTGTTAATTTCGATGTTTGTTGTTTCTAGCATCTTTGTTTCGGCTGATTTTATACCAACTCATTTATTTTGACTGGTTTTCGACACAGACAGGCACAAACATCAGAAGTATTGCTCTCCTCACCTCAACCATGACTTTACAGCTATGAGCAGATCAAAGAAATTTCTAACTTTTGAATAGATACCATCTCAAACTTCTGGAAGATTACAAGGGTTTTTGATTTGTGCGACCTTACATAAAGTAAGCATAAAGACTCAAAATTAATAACCAGAAGAAAAAACAATGCCAGATCAAAGTTTTAGAACAAATATTCCAGAAGTTGACCCAACAGAGATTGAAGATACTCGAACTGCGATCGCAGACGAACATCATTCATTTCTTGAAAAAGTCATGGTTAGAAGCGGATTTGCGGATTTGTATGACGCAAGAGACTTTACCGAAGTTGTGTATCGCGTTATGCGTGACTTAATGACCACAGACACAATTGATCGCGTCGAGTCAGAACTGCATACAGAAGCTATACCTACAGATGAAAAAGCACTCCAGTTTGAAATCGCTGAACTTTGGAAAGACACCAATCCGATTGTGAGATTTTTAAGTCGAATCCGTCAACCTTTAAAAGGCCCAGCTCCTATTGGAATTGATTCCAAGCTATTTCTAACGCGAGTTGCTAATGAAGGCGGAGTTCCAGGATCAGTCGAGGCAGAACAGGCAGTTAAAGCGGTATTTTCTGCTACCAAAGACCAACTTTCCCCAGAGCGGATTCAAGAAATTGCTGGCGCGCTGCCTGATTATGTGCGTCAGCTTTGGGAGCAAGCTTAATTAGAAGTATAAAAAAGTAAAGTCTGTTTGCGATCGCTACTCGCAAACAGACTTTTTATTTTGATATGAATTTATGCTTCAAAGTTACCCTACAGCAAACTCTGTATACTGCAGGACATGAGGTGCATGATATGCGATTACAATATCTTGCTTAGGTACTCCCTCCCTCACAACCAAATTTGTGACAAAATAATATTGTTATACGATGCCTCCGGTAAGCTAGTCCAAAGGCTATAATTATGATTTCTAAGAAATATGCCTTATAGTCAGTTTACAACTATCAGTAAAGTTAAAGAAGCTTTCGGGTTAAAAACACAGGAAGGTGGGCGATTTATTCCTACCACTGAACCAATTGAGGCATCTGCAACACTGACGGCATATCTTGAAGAAAGTCTGCCTCTTGCTTCTTCTGCAAGTGAAAAAGCGCGTTCCGAAGGAATTATTTACCCAGTATTATTAGAAGTTAGACGAATATTAAATCGCCAAATTAGCTTATTCTCTGGGGAAGATTTTACAGTTGATGAGACAGTTGGACTTAATGGAATGTGTGATTTCCTTTTGAGTCGTTCGCCGGAAGTGCTAGAAATTGAAGCACCTGCAATTGTAATTTTGGAAGCGAAAAAAGCTGATTTAAGAACAGGGTTTGGACAATGTATTGCAGAAATGGTTGCCGCACAAAGATTCAACGCTGCTAAAAATCGTCCGGTTGCCGTAATTTATGGTTCTATTAGCAGTGGTACACAATGGCGATTCCTGAAGTTGGAGGATAATATTGTCACTATTGACTTGATGGATTATCCTCTGCCACCTGTGGAGCAAATTCTCGGATTTTTAGTTTGGATGGTTCAAAATAGTTGATAGATGCGTAGTGATATTTCCTCACAACTAAATCTGTGACAAAATAGTTTTGTTGCCCTACAGCTAATGTAATCGGCTAAGACCTATGATTTCTACCATCAAGCGCCGCTACAGTTTGGATGAATATCGTGCAATTGAAGAAAAAGCCGAAGGACGCAGCGAATATCGAGATGGAGAAATTGTACCCGTACCTGAAGGAACACTAAAACACAGCCGCATCAGTGGCAATATTTTGACCTATTTTACCTCTGTGTTCCGCGACACTCAATTCGAGCCAATTAACAGCGATTTACGGCTGTGGATTCCCGAACATCGACGCGGAGTATATCCAGACGTAATGATTTTTGACGGCGAACCGCAACTAAATGCTGAACGCTCAAATGAAGTCTTGAATCCCATTTTGATTGTTGAAGTCCTATCTCCTTCCACCGCAGATTACGATCGCCAAAGTAAATTTCGGATGTACCGATCAATTCCAAGTTTTAGCGAATATTTATTAGTCGAGCAAGATGAACCTTTTGTGGAACGCTACAGTAAACAAGCTGAAGGTTGGTTGCTCAGTGATTTTAACAGCTTAGAGGTATTTATTTCTTTAGATTCAGTTGCGATCGCATTATCGATGGCAGAAATTTATCGCGGCGTTGTTTTTGAGTAAATCAGCTTTGTGACGATGTATGCTTTGGGAGGGGTGCGATCGCGCTACAACGTGATTATTAAATGACAGTTAATCATTTAATCCGAAATGCTGAGATAACCTCTCTATTGTAAAATTATGCCTCATTTTACATGCTGTTTGCGGGTTTCCAAAAAGCCCTTCTTCCCAGTATGCCTGACTTTTAGGCACTGTTTTTATCCATTCAACACGGACAAGGTACTCGGATTTATCCAAGTCATCGACATATTCATCCATTTTTGGAGCAATAAGTGGTACATTTAGGATTGGTAGTTTTTGCCCATTGACCAATACAGTAAAGTCTTTTACACGTATAGCAGTATCTGTTACTAGACCAACGCCAACATAACCAATTTTGGGTGGTATATAGACGAATATACGCGACCCACAAAAAAGCTTCTTTAGAGGTTTGCTATAGTCTTTCTTAGTACCAGCAGAGACAAAGCCATATCTTTGCCAGTCATTCCAGTCTCGATGTTCACTTTTCTTAATATTTACATAAAAATCACGACCATTCCAAGCCTCATCACATTCTTTGGCGTTTGATTTACTAGCTTTTTTTTTCAGATTTTTAGGCTTAGTGAGAATTTTTGATTTAATAATTGGAGCATCTGAATTTGTAAGGATTCAGGTGAGGGGATATTGACAAATAAGATGGTTGAGGTAAAGTAGGGCAATCATGATGAACAACCTGCCTCAAGATTTAGACGCTGAACGCTTAGGCATCATGTAAAAATAAGTTGTACAAAATTTATTTGGAATAGCTTGCTAAATCTAGCTTTCGCACAAAAATTGTTCAGGTTATTTTTACACAAATCCTTACGCCAGTTGCCCAAAGAAGAACTGGTGGAGATGATCATTCAACAGGCGATCGTGAACAGAGAGTTGCTCTCATCAATCCAGGAATTGAAACAAAAAATAGAAAAGCTTGGTGTCATTGGCAACCTAGATAGCAAAACTTCATCAAAACCACCATCAACTGACCTGCTCAAAAAATCAGAAAAGAACAAGCCCTCAACTGAACCATTGGCAGATAGCCCAAAACGCTTTCCAGGAGGTCAACCAGGACACAAAGGAAAAACCCGTAAAGGATTTGACACAGTAGACCGTTATGAAATACTTCGCCCACAAATATGTTGTTGTGGTCAAGCAGAATTTATTTTCCAACCAGTAAAAGTTGAAATTCAACAAGTAGCACAGTTGGTGGAACGTCCAATAGAAATAGTTGAGTATCATCGCCACACTTTATCATGTCGGCATTGTGGGACATTACAGAGTGGCAACTGGTCGCCTGACATAGTACCAGGGCAGGATTTGGGTGTTAGGCTTCAAGGATTTTTAGGATGGATGGGTAATTATGCACATATGCCCTATGAAAAACAGCAAGAAATGCTTTGGGAATTGGGGCAAATTGAAATTGGGGTAGGAACAATAGTAGCAACCAATGAACGAATTACTCAAGCAGTTGAACCAAGTGTTAGCGAGTTAAGTAATTGGGTAAAACAGACGCAACCTAACGTTCATGTGGATGAAACACCAAGGCCTGTCAAGGGAGTTAAAGAATGGTTGTGGGTAGTTGCCAATTCTGATTTCTGCTTGTTTACTGCGGCTGATACTCGTTCACGATCCGAATTAGAAACAATTTTAGGGACTAAATATACAGGAGTACTCAGCAGCGACGATTTTAGTGTTTACAATGGCTATCAAGCTGTTGGTCAGCAAAAATGTTTGGCTCATCTACGCCGTCACTTCAAAAAATTAATTCAGCTTCCAGGTCTTCACAACCAAGCTATTGGTGAAGCGTTTGTTGATTTAATCGATGAAGCCTTTAGAAATTACGCTCTTCGGGTTTGAGACTCTTGACTCCACCAGTTACAACGATTGGGTCAATCAATTCAAATCTAAATTGTATTCCTCACTCCATCAGTGGATTGATCTTGCAGGAGCTACGGCCGGCAACCTTTTACGCTCTTTGCGTGATAAAGCAATTCAATGGTGGTATTTCCTTGACTTCCCTGAAATTCCTCCTGATAACAATCAGGCTGAACGTTCCCTTCGTTTGGCTGTGACGAAACGTAAGGTAAGTGGTGGCTCTCGTTCAATGGACAGGTTTAAACACACTGCCTATCTGTTGACGGTGGTGCAAACCTGTCGTCGTCAAGGTAGGTCTGTGATTGACTTTTTTGCACAAGCACTGCTGGCTAATTCTAATAATTATCTGTCTCGGCCATCACTGCTTCCTAAATATTAGACCTGAATCCTTACGATATATCAGCTTACTACTGATAAAATATTAGATTAAAATATACTATATCTCATAATGATATCAATACTTTTTTGATTAACATCAGTGTTAATACATAATACGAGGAATTCTAGATATATTGGTATAAGAACCTCAGATAATGTATAGACTCTTTCATACGCAGCTATTCCCAATCTTCGTACTTCAAGCCATCAATACGGCTAAATTCGCGGGTGTTGTGAGTGACAAGTGTGAGGTCGTTTGCTAAAGCGATCGCAGCAATTAATAAATCATTTGCTCCAATTGGAGTTCCCAAAGCATTAAGACGAGCGCGAATATTTCCAGCTATTTTTGCAGCTTGACGATCCAGTGGTAAATCAGCAAACTCAGCAAATAAATTTTCTAGATGAGTGAGATTTCTATTAACGTTTGCGCTTTTGTAAGCTCCGTAATACAGTTCGCTATAAACAACTGTACAAATGTAAATTTCTCTAGAAGGAAATAATAAAGTTTTTTGGGTGACAGGCGAACTTGGTGAATTTAGAATTTGGATACATGCATTCGTATCTAGGAGGTAGGCCATTGAATCTCCTCCCGTTCCTCAAAGGGAAGCTGTTCTGGACGCTCAAGTGGATCGCCTTCCCAACTACCTATTACTTCTTCAACAAATTTACGAGAGTATCCTAGTTCTTCCGGCGTTTTGTTTGGAGACTGTGAGGATTTTTGTATGACAGCTTGAAAGACAATCACTACATCTAATTCTTGATTAGCAATTTCAGGCGGAAGCTGGATTTGCAGAATTCCATCATCACCAATATATGTTCTAACTTTAATGCTTTCCATAACTGGCCTCCTAGCTTATTATATTATCAGTATTTGGGCAAGTTTAACTTTGTTTATAAACCATTTCCATTCTCAACTTTTCAACCTCCAATCTCAACTTATCATTCTCCATCTTCAACTTAGCATTTTCCTCCCTAATCAACTCAACTTCATTTCTCTTACTCAAAGCCTGATTAATCGCCAACTTCCGCATATCTAGCGAGAACCAACGCTGATAAGTTTGAGTATGAACTTGCACACTATGCCCCAAATTATCTGCCGCCGCTTTAATTGGTATCCCTAAAATATGCGCCCGAATTGCCCAAGCGTGACGTAAATCATAAGGTTTAAAATCTAATCCTATTTTGCGGAACCACCAACTAACTCGCTGTGTTAACGCTGTTATGTCAGCATGATTGGTGTTATCTTTTTTAGCGATCGCACCCCTTAACATCTCTAAATACTTCGGATTTCTCAAATCAAAATCCTCAATCCATTGCCTATATAATGGCAAGGCTTGTCTCTCACCAGTCTTACAATCTTTATCAACTTTCCATGTCAAATCTGTATTTTCTTGACTCAACCACCAATCAATATCAGGATTAATAAAAAGTTCTCGTGGACGTAAACCAAAAACTGCTAACATTCCATAAGTCCAACGCCAAAGTTGCCAGCTATCTTTAATATTTTGATTAACTTGATTACCTCTACTATTAAGATAATCTTCAAACTTGAGAATTCCTTCAGATATTTCTGTATCGGTCGGTATATTTCGGGAATTATTCTCAGGCATTTTGGAATATTTAGATAAATCAATTTTGATATTGAATGTCACACAAAATACTGCGATCGCTCTTACTGCATTATATCTAGCCCATTCTTTATCAATTTGTTCAATTGAACTGATCAGGTTTGCAGCAGTAGCTAAATCTTTAGGATTCGTAAATCGTTTAGTTCGGGAAAAGTAATAAAAAAAAGTATGTTCGCTTTTAGTAGTCCGCTTATGAGTCTTAAAATACTCGGCTTCAAATTGTTCGAGTAATTCTCCTATAGTCTTAAATTCTTTTTTAATTGCCTCATTACCTAAATATTTATCATTCCATTCAAAGGTTTTACGAGCGATTAACTTCCCTAATTCGTAGGCTTCTTCCTCAGCCGTCTTGAGTCCATCCAAGTTAGAGGGAATATTCAAACTGATATTGTATTGTTTTCTGCCAGTACCATTGCTATCTTTATCTCCCGGTTTAATTGGTAACGTCGCCCGTAATTGCAGACTTCCATTCGATTCTCTAATTGTCACCTTTGCCTTTGCAGACTTCAAACGCAGATTAACTTTCTCTAATTCTAATAGTACTTTCGTTCTCATGTGTTCTTTTTGCTGCTGTGCTTGCAGAGATGAGCAAAAAAGCGGGCGATTAAAAAATCACCTTGGTTCAGGACAACATTTAGATGATGCGTAATATCATGTCCGCATAATTTAGTTACGATTCCCGCAGTCATTGCACCCCACCCCCAACCCCTCCCCGCAAGCGAGGAGGGGAGACAAAGCACAGCTTTGGCGGGGTGGGGTTCTTCGGGTTTAATAAGCAAGCGGAGATGATACGAGTCCTGAGCCGAATTATGCTGTGTTTTTAGCCTATATTTAGCCTAAAAATAAATGTGTTATCAACGAACAATGTTTAGAACAGACACTGTTTACTGCAAACATTAGGGTGTTGAAAATAATTAAACCATTAAAAGGATTACTCCGGCCCTTATCACGGTTATGACGGCTTCGCCATCTTCGCACGCGATATGGACTTGGCACTCAACAGCCCAACCTGGGGATTAATTGGCGCTCCTTGGAATGAAAAAGCTCAGGCTAAGAAGGCTGAAGCTAAGGCTAAGGCTGCCGTTTAGGGAAATGGGAGAGTGAGATAAGTAAGGATAACCTGGGGTTTTAGCCCCAGGGGGGAGTTGGGAATACAAAATTCAAAATTGAAAGATTAAAAATTCGTTTTGATTTTTGCATTTTGAATTTTGAATCATATTCCTACTCCCGCCTTAAATCTTCATTCCTCGCTCAGTAAAGAATTCAGTAACCTTGGAGATCCAGAAATGCCTCAGAATCCAGAAAAAATTCAAGATCACGTCGAGTTATTCCACCAGCCTGAGTACCAACAGCTATTTGAAAACAAAAAGCAGTTTGAAAACGGTCACGCACCCGAAGAAGTAACACGGGTTGCAGAGTGGACAAAGGGTTGGGATTATCGTGAAAAGAACTTCGCTCGTGAAGCTTTAACCGTTAACCCTGCTAAAGGTTGTCAACCACTAGGAGCAATCTTTGCTGCTGTTGGTTTTGAAGGTACTCTACCTTTTGTTCAAGGTTCTCAAGGTTGCGTTGCTTACTTCCGCACGCACTTAACCCGTCACTACAAAGAGCCATTCTCTGGTGTATCTTCTTCAATGACTGAAGATGCAGCCGTATTTGGTGGTCTGCAAAACATGATTGACGGCTTGGCGAACTCTTACCAACTCTACAAGCCCAAGATGATCGCTGTCTGCACCACCTGTATGGCAGAAGTAATTGGTGATGACTTGCAGTCTTTCATCAACAACGCCAAGGAAGCTGGTTCAGTTCCTCAAGATTTCCCAGTACCCTACGCTCACACCCCTAGCTTTGTCGGTTCCCACATCACTGGTTACGACAACATGATGAAGGGAATTCTTTCTAACTTGACCGCAGGTCATAAGAAAGAAACCAGCAATGGTAAGATCAACTTCATCCCAGGTTTTGACACCTACGTAGGTAACAACCGCGAAATCAAGCGGATTGCTTCCCTGTTCGGCTTTGACTACACAATTCTAGCCGACAACAGCGACTATCTGGATTCACCCAACACAGGTGAGTTCGATATGTACCCAGGTGGTACAAAGCTAGAAGATGCAGAAGATTCAATCAATGCTAAAGCTACGATCGCTCTGCAAGCACACTCTACCCTCAAAACCCGCGAGTATATTGAAAAAGAGTGGAAGCAACCAACCTCAGTTTCCCGTCCTTGGGGTATCAAGGGTACTGATGAGTTCTTAATGAAACTCAGCGAATTGAGTGGTATCCCCATTCCTCAAGAGTTGGAAATCGAACGCGGTCGTGCAGTTGATGCCATGACTGACTCCCACTCATGGATTCACGGCAAGCGCTTCGCTATCTACGGCGAACCAGATTTAGTATACAGCGTAGTTGGCTTTATGCTAGAAATGGGTGCTGAACCTGTGCATATCTTGGTTCACAACAGCAACGAAGTATTTGAAGCAGAAATCAAAGAATTGCTTGCTTCTAGCCCCTTCGGTCAACATGCAACTGTTTGGCCTGGTAAGGACTTGTGGCACATGCGTTCATTGTTGTTCACCGAACCAGTAGACTTCCTGGTTGGTAACACCTACGGTAAGTACCTGTGGCGCGACACCAAGATTCCCCTCGTGAGAATCGGCTACCCCATCATGGATCGCCACCACTTACACCGCTACGCCACCATTGGTTATCAAGGTATAATCAACCTCCTCAACTGGACTGTAAACACCCTATTTGAAGAAATCGATCGCAACACCAACATTCCTTCTAAGACAGATATTTCCTACGACTTGATTCGTTAGAAATTGCGTAGAAACACAACGTGTTAATTAAAGGGTGAAGAAGGGGATTCGGGAGTAGGGAATAGGGAATAGGGAAATATCCAAACCCAATTAATTTCCCATGCCCAATCCCCAATCCCCAACTCCCTTTTTCTTGATAGCATTTACCCAAGGTATCTATAAATGGAAACCATCAATCACACTCACGAACATACTCACACTCATCCTCATCCTAATTACCATCCACCTAACCAGAAAAAACCAGGATGGTTCCACAATCTTTTTAATCCGTTGCGCCGTGTGGTGGATGAAATTCAGGTTAAAAATAATCGCATCGCTCATCTAATTTGCCAAACAATTCCTTGTTGTTGTCCCTTTGAGCGACAAATTAAATTATTTGGGAAGTCTATTGATATTCCACCACTATGTAAACTCAATCCTTTATATGACGAATTTGTAGGATTGCGTTTCCGCGCTCTATCTTACCTCGCCGATGTATGTGGAGAGGATGTCACAAAATACATTTGTTAGTTATTGGTCATTGGTCATTAGTCATTGGTCATTAGTCATTAGTAAATAACAAATGACTAATGACAAAGGACAATTAACAATTAAGAGAAGAGAGATGAAAAGCACCCAAGGTAAAATCAACGAGCTGCTGACTGAGACAGGATGCGAACATAATCAGCACAAACAAGCCCAAAAGAAAAATAAGTCATGCGCTCAACAGGCACAACCTGGCGCGGCTCAAGGGGGCTGTGCCTTTGATGGTGCAATGATTGCTCTAGTGCCGATCGCAGATGCTGCTCATTTAGTCCACGGGCCGATCGCCTGTGCTGGTAATTCCTGGGGCAGTCGTGGTAGTCTGTCGTCTGGCCCTCAACTCTACAAAATGGGCTTTACCACTGACTTGGGTGAAAATGATGTCATCTTCGGTGGCGAAAAGAAACTCTACAAAGCAATTCTAGAACTTCACGATCGCTACCAACCAGCAGCAGTATTCGTCTACGCCACTTGCGTTACAGCCCTAATTGGCGATGATATGGATGCTGTCTGCAAAGCTGCGGCTGAGAAAATCGGTATTCCTGTTGTTCCCGTCATTGCCCCAGGATTCATTGGCAGTAAAAATCTCGGCAACCGTTTCGGTGGTGAAGCTTTATTAGAATATGTTGTCGGAACAGCAGAACCGGAACATACAACGCCTTATGATATTAACTTAATCGGTGAATACAATATCGCCGGGGAAATGTGGGGAGTAACACCACTGTTAGAAAAATTAGGCATCCGTATTTTGTCTAAAATTACGGGCGATGCTCGCTACGATGAAATTCGCTACGCCCACCGCGCCAAGCTCAACGTCATGATCTGCTCACGAGCGCTGCTCAATATGGCGAGAAAGATGGAGGAGCGTTACAACATCCCTTATATTGAAGAGTCTTTCTACGGCATCGATGATATGAATCGCTGTCTGCGAAACATCGCCGCTAAATTAGGCGACGCTGATTTACAAGAGCGGACAGAAAAGCTAATTGCAGAAGAAACGGCTGCTTTAGACTTGGCATTGGCTCCTTATCGCGCCCGACTCAAAGGTAAGCGGGTTGTTTTGTATACAGGTGGTGTTAAGAGTTGGTCGATTATTTCGGCTGCTAGAGACTTAGGCATTGAAGTTGTTGCTACCAGTACTCGGAAAAGTACTGAAGAAGATAAAGCCAAAATCAAGAAGTTGATTGGCAACGATGGCATCATGCTAGAGAAAGGCAACGCTCAAGAATTGCTACAACTGGTTAAAGACACTCGCGCAGATATGCTGATTGCTGGTGGACGTAACCAATACACAGCTTTGAAAGCTCGGATTCCTTTCCTTGATATCAACCAAGAACGCCACCATCCTTATGCAGGTTATGTGGGAATGATTGAGATGGCGCGGGAACTGTACGAAGCTCTGTATAGCCCGATTTGGGAACAAATACGCAAACCCGCTCCTTGGGACGAGGAGGAAGTTTAATGGCGATCGTTACCGCTTCTAACAAAGCACTGACAGTTAATCCCCTCAAGCAAAGTCAAGCTTTGGGCGCAACCTTAGCCTTTTTGGGATTGAAAGGGACAATGCCCTTATTCCACGGTTCTCAAGGTTGTACTGCTTTCGCTAAAGTTGTCCTGGTGCGGCATTTCCGGGAAGCGATTCCCCTAGCTACGACAGCGATGACGGAAGTCACTACTATCTTGGGTGGTGAAGAGAATGTGGAGCAAGCAATCCTGACTCTGGTAGAAAAAGCTAACCCAGAAATTATTGGTTTATGTAGTACTGGGTTAACAGAAACTAGAGGCGATGACATTGAAGGTTTTCTGAAGGAAATCCGCGATCGCCATCCAGAATTGAATGATTTAGCGATCGTTTTTGCACCTACCCCAGATTTTAAAGGTGCGTTGCAAGATGGTTTTGCCGTTGCTGTAGAAAGCATAGTTAAGGAAATTCCTCGCGCGGGTGGACTCAGAACTGAACAAGTCACAGTTTTGGCGGGTTCTGCTTTCACACCTGGGGATGTACAGGAAATCAAAGAGATAATCACATCCTTTGGATTAGTGCCGATCTTTGTACCTGACCTTGGCGCTTCTCTAGATGGTCATTTAGAGGATGCTTATAGTGCAGTTACAGTCAGTGGAACTACCTTAAAACAGCTACGAGAAGTAGGTAGTTCCGCTTTTACCCTGGCATTGGGCGAAAGTATGCGGGGGGCTGCCAAGATTCTCGAAGAACGCTTTGGTACACCTTATGAGGTGTTTGGCGAACTGACGGGATTAGAACCAGTAGATGAGTTTATCCAAGCATTGGCGATTTTGAGCGGTAATAGCGTACCCGAAAAATACCGCCGCCAACGCCGTCAGTTGCAAGATGCGATGTTGGACACTCACTTTTACTTCGGTGCAAAACGAGTTTCTCTAGCGCTGGAACCAGATTTATTGTGGTCAACTGTGCATTTCCTGCAATCGATGGGAGCGCAAATTCATGCTGTGGTGACAACCACGCGATCGCCTCTCTTAGAAAAACTCCCGGTAAAAAGTATCACCATCGGCGACTTAGAAGACTTTGAGAGTCTAGCGGGCGGTTCTGATTTGCTGATTGGTAACTCAAATGTCGGTGCGATCGCAAAACGCCTCTCAATTCCTCTTTATCGTCTAGGATTGCCCATTTATGACCGCTTAGGTAATGGTCAATTTACTAAAGTTGGCTATCGAGGCACGATGGAACTTTTGTTTGGCATAGGCAACCTGTTTTTAGAGGCAGAAGAAGCGAGAGTTAAGCAGTTCCAAGAGTTCGGAATTGTGGGCACTGAGTTTTGAATTATTCTTCAAGAATTCAAGAGTCAGAATTCAGAATTCAGAATGCTTTTCAGAAAGAGTAAAACCTGCCACTGATTGTTTGCTTTTGGTGTTTCCATAGGGAAAACCACTAAGTATGCAGATTTATTTAGTTCTTACTCCTGAATTCTGACTCCTGAATTTCTTCTTCCCAATTCAAAATTCAAAACTTTAGAGAGGAGAATTACGATGAAAATAGCCTTCACGACGAGTGACCGAGTTCATATTAATGCCCACTTCGGATGGGCAAAAATGATTGATGTTTACGAAATTACCGATCAGGGATATCACTTCGTAGAAACCCTCACCTTTGAAGGCGAACTCAAAGAAGACGGGAATGAAGACAAAATCACCCCAAAACTTGAAGCAATAGGCGACTGTACAATTGTTTACGTAACAGCAATTGGTGGTAGTGCCGCCGCTCGGTTAATCAAGAAAGGTGTCACCCCAGTGAAGGCGCGATCGGAAGAAGAAGAAATTAGTGAAGTCCTAAACAAGCTAGTGAAAACCCTCAAAGGTAATCCTCCACCTTGGTTGCGTAAAGCTTTACAGCCAAAAACAACAAACTTTGCTGATGAAATCGAAGACGAAGCAACAGTATGACCGCAAATAATAGTGTTAACGGAACCGCTACAACTGAAGTCTTGAACTCACCTTTTCTTAAGGTATTAATCAAACAAATCCGTGGTCAAGACAGTTATGGAGTTTATCGTACTTGGTCAGATGAGCTGATTCTCAAACCCTTTATTGTTACCAAACAAAAGAAACGGGAAATATCCGTTGAGGGCGAAGTTGATGCGGTAACTCAAGCCCGGATTATGGCATTTTTTCGAGCTGTAGCGGCTGGGATTGAACAAGAAACAGGTTTGATATCCCAGGTTGTGGTTGATTTGAGCCATGAAGGATTTGGCTGGGCGCTAGTTTTTTCTGGCCGTCTTTTGCTAGCTGTGAAAACTTTACGAGATGCTCATCGTTTTGGCTTTGACTCGCTAGAAAAATTGGCAGAAGAGGGAGAAAACTACGTCAAGAAAGGTCTTGATTTGGCGAAGCGCTTTCCGGAAGTTGGCAAAATTTAAAAATTTTAGATTTTGGATTTTGGATTCAGGTTTTAATCATTAGCTTCATCACCATTTGATTAAAACAATATCATCCAATCCAAAATTTAAAATCTAAAATCCAAAATCCAATGTGGAGTGGCTGATTGTGCAAGCAGAAGAAACGAGTATTGAGGAACTACAAGGACAAATCAGACGGCTTAACAGCAAAGCAGGTCAAATGAAAATGGATCTGCATGATTTAGCTGAAGGGCTACCAACAGATTATAAACAACTTATGGATGTTGCAGCCGCAACTTATGAAATCTATCGCAAGTTAGATGAACTTAAGCAACATCTGAAAAAATTGGAGAGTGCTAAATGACTGGAACTATTGATGAATTCAAGAAGCTCGTAGATGCAGAAGAATTTTTCCACTTCTTTAATATGTCCTACGATTTAGAAGTTGTGAATGTACATCGTCTACATATTCTGAAAAAGTTTTCTCAATACATGCAGGAAATTGATGATAATTCTCCTGACTTGAGTCAAGAAGAGAGACTAAATCAATATTCTTTGGCTTTGCAAAAAGCTTATCAGGTATTTATCGAATCGACAGCTTATGAACAAAAGCTGTTCAAAGTGTTTAACGACAAGCCGAAAAATGTAGTCACACTGACAGAAATCACTTCTGATTAGGAGGTATAAATTGGTTAACCTAACGCCTACCGAATTAGAACGCTATCGTCGCCAAATGATGCTTCCGAATTTTGGCGAAACAGCACAGAAACGCTTGAAGTCAGCGACAGTTCTGGTGACAGGTGTGGGGGGATTAGGCGGTACGGCGGCGCTTTACTTAGCAGTAGCGGGCGTTGGGCGGCTAATCTTAGTCCGGGGTGGTGACTTGCGGCAAGATGATATGAATCGTCAGGTTCTTATGACTGATGATTGGGTAGGTAAGCCAAGGGTATTCAAAGCTAAAGAAACTCTGGATGCGATTAATCCTGATGTCCAAGTGGAAGCTGTTCATGATTACATTACCCCGGAAAATGTAGATTCGTTAGTGCAGTCGGCTGATATGGCTCTTGATTGCGCCCACAACTTTACAGAGCGCAATTTGTTAAATGAAGCCTGTGTGCGATCGCGTAAACCAATGGTGGAAGCCGCAATGAATGGAATGGAGGCTTACCTGACAACGATTATTCCTGGTGTGACTCCTTGTTTATCTTGTCTGTTTCCAGAAAAGCCTGAGTGGGATCAGCGTGGCTTTTCAGTTCTAGGCGCTGTTTCTGGAACACTCGCTTGTCTAACGGCACTGGAAGCTATCAAGCTGATCACCGGGTTTAGTCAGCCTCTATTGTCGCAATTGCTGACAATCGATCTGAATCGAATGGAATTTGCTAAACGCCGTTCTCACCGCGATCGCTCTTGTCCAGTATGCGGCAATAGTGCGCCTTGGAGACACGCGCAATCCAATTCGATGGAACCCACGCCCACAGGCATTGCACAAAATAGTTAATTTTCGTCCCCACCTGAAATCAGAACAACTAATCGCTACAAATCAGGAGACTTAATGGCCGTTATTTTATCAGAAAAAGCAGAATTTCATCTGCGGGCATTCCTCAAAGGTTCCGCACCCGATGCTAATGGCGCAACTAAAGGTGTCCGCATCTCTGTAAAAGATGGTGGTTGCAGTGGCTACGAATATGCGATCGATATCACCAGCAAGCCCCAACCAGATGATTTGGTAAGTCAGCAAGGCAAAGTGCTGGTTTACGTTGATGCCAAAAGTGCGCCGTTATTAGACGGAGTTATTGTTGACTTCGTTGAGGGAGTGATGGAAAGCGGTTTTAAATTCATCAACCCCAATGCAACTGATACTTGCGGTTGTGGAAAGTCCTTCAAAACAGACGACGGTACGCCTACTGGTGTACCTTGCAGCTAACATCATTCCGTTAGCGCTAGGTCAGTTATAGAGGCTTCTCATAGACGCATTCCGTAGAGTTTCAATGCTCTTGAGATAGCTTCTAGTTCGCATTGCATCTCTTATCCCTATAGAGAAGCCAACTAAGCGTAGCATCTCTATAAGAAGAAGGGAAGCAAGAAGTAGGATAGGTTGCTCAAAAAATTCGTAAATTAGACCAACTTTATAACGTTTGAGGAGAATCTGAAAATGGCTACCTACCAAGTTAGATTAATCAACAAAAAAGAAGACCTCGACACCACAATTGAAGTTGACGAAGATACTTACATTTTAGACGCAGCACACGAAAACGATATTGACTTGCCAGCTTCTTGTCAAGCAGGTTCTTGCTCTAGTTGTGTAGGCAAAGTTGTTGAAGGTGAAATTAATCAAGACGATCAAAACTTCCTGGATGACGAACAGATGTCTAAAGGATTCGCTCTACTTTGTGTCACTTATCCTCGTTCTAATTGCACAATTAAGACACATCAAGAACCTTATCTCGTTTAAACTATTCGTTTGGTTGCTGCCTTTGACGACCAAATGAAATATGAAGGATGAAGGATGAAAAATACTTCCTTCTTCCTTTCACAATTTTTCATTTATAATTCAATGTTTACCCACTTCAGTGTAACTGGATGTTCATTAGAATTATTGAGAACAGGAGAACGAGGAATCGTCATCTTCTGTAAAAATAAAGATGAAACAATCTTACAAAAGCTGATATCAATGGGCGTAGCACCAGGGGCTACTGTAACTTTAGAACAAAATTTTCCTTCGTTTATTATTAAAGTAGGAAATACATCTTTAGCACCAGATATAGAAAGTATCCGCGCTATTTATATCCGCATTATTAATAATTAAATTATAGCAGATTACAACTTGGTGAGGTACAGATTATTTTAAGGGCACAGCACTGCCGTGCCCCTACCTGTGTACTTAATTTACCTGAAAAATGTTGTATTTAACATCTACATAAGATTGTCTTAAAATAATTTTCACTTCGTAATTAAAAGATTACAGAGCAAGCATTCATTGTAAATACGAATTACGAATTATATTGACCCCACTCCTGTCCTAATTGATTCCAGGAGTGAGGTCACTCAATTTATAGATTATGAATGCAATTTGGTATTACAGGTAAAACCGCTTGCAGAAAAAGTTGCCCATATTTTAATCAACAGCAACTATCACATCTGATGATTTAATCACGGCATAAGCTTCCTTACCTTCTGCAAGCCCCAGCTTTTCCGCTGATGATTTGGTAATTATTGACACTAACTCTACTCCTGGTGCAATTTCTAAAGTTACTTCAGTATTAACTGTGCCAGGTACAATTTTTTTTACAGTACCTTTGATAGAATTACGAGCGCTAATTTCCATTTTTCGTTTGTGTTTTACTTAATTTTTACTTAAATAAACTAGCAAATTTTGGTTAAAAAAGTAAACCTTTTGAGATTTCTTAATAAGTTTAAGCATGACAAAGTAAATATCAGCGTAATATCTCTGCTTTATTAAACACAAGATTCAATGGAAACATGATATCAAATTTGAGCTTTAACAATGGTTTTAAGCTCATTCTTAAAGCTAGGAAAACTCCTGCCACAGTATATTAATAACTATCTAATTTGTATTTGAAAAATCTAGATGATTATAAAGCGATAGATTGTGCTAGCAACGTAGAAGTTTTAAGGATTCTGAAAAATGCCACAAAGTCAGATATCGGGCAAAACTTATCATGACGCTACCAAGCATTCTTACTTATCGGTACAACTTGATCCAAATTATGTAGATGCTTCAACACAGCCATCTCCATTTAAAGTTTATCCAAAGTTTTATCGGAGAGTGAAATTAAATCTCAATAATACGGTTCATTCTTTTATCTCTTTAACCAGTGCGATAACTTTGGAAAAGGTGTATAAAGATGGCCCTTATAAACTGCGGGTAAATCCATCAGCAGGCGCTCTGTATCCCACAGAAGTTTACGTACAGGTTCGTGGCGTAGAGGGAATAGTAAATGGGATATATCATCTAGAAGTTGAGAATAATTGTCTAACTCTCATCTATGAATTAATTGATGATGGGTTAGAAAATTATATTATACCGGGTAAAAGTATCAACGGATTCATTTTTTTAATTAGTTGTGTTTATTATAGGTCTAGCTGGAAATATCAAAACAGGAGCATAAGATATTGCTTCTTAGATAGCGGACACCATTTAGGTGCAGTTGCAGCTTCAGCTTTTCTCCACAACCGAGATATACAACTAATTTTTGACTTTGATAAACTTGCTCTCAATTCAGATTTGGGTTTTGAGAATAAGGAGTTTATTACTGCTTGTGCGGTGTCAGGAGAAATACAAGACAAGAAAATCAGACACTTAAGACTGAAAGTTCCTTTTGTCTCTGGTACTGATTATTTTGAATCCAATCAATTTATTGAAGATGCCTATCAAGCAACTACTCTACAAAAGAGTCGCCAGCAGAAATTAGAGTATCCTCAATTTGATTTTGATCGGGATAAATTTTATCAAACAGTTTGGGCTAGACGTTCTATTAGACGTTTCCGGAAAGAGTCTATTTCTCAAGAAGATTATTTATATGTAGTGCAACAACTTCAGCAGTCAATACCGACAGAAAACTATGAGGAGATAGAAATTTACTCAGTGGTGCATCGAGTAAAAGGAATGACACCTGGGTTATATAAAGGTACGTATCTGGTTAAAGCGGGTAACTTTAGTGAAAAGACAGGTTACTTATGTATTAATCAAGCTATTGCTAAAGATGGCGCTGTAACTTTATTTTTTGTGTCAGATTATTTAAACTATCAAACTGCTATGCAAGTAGCTGGTTTTTTTGGACAGAGGCTTTATTTAACTAGTAATTATTTGGGGATTCACTGTAGTGGTATTGGTGCTTATTATGATGATGAAACCCAAGAATTATTAGAAACAAATAAAGATGTACTTTATGGAATGGTGATTGGAATATAAGTAGGAAGCTAAAGAAATATGGTTAGAAATATGCATTACTTTAATAGTGATGACTCACATCCTATGCAACCGACATCGGCAGATATTATACTGCGGCAGCAACTAGAGTATTCTATTAGTAGATACTTTTATGAAGCTTGCGATCGCACCATTCAAAATCTTCTATCTAATTGTCGGTGGTATGTCACAACTCATGCCAATGCTCTAACATTGGTAATTGAATGTCCCGATCAAGTTACTAATTGGCGAATTCTGCAAAAAATTGTGCCAATGGGGACATTACTATATGGAATTGTTAGCAGCGCTAAAATCCGTGTTTGTCCGCCAGAGAGTCAAGGTGTACCTTTTGAAATGAGGGTAGATGAACTCTCTGTTTATCGGGATTGGGCATAATTCAATTTTGGATTTTGGATTAGTTAATATTCTGTTTGATAAGTGCAGCTACCTCTTCAAAAACTAAATCAGCAGAATGCTTAATAGCAGGACTTAATTCCAGTCCCAAATCAAGATTTGCCGCTTCAATTAAATAAACTGTTATATCTTCAGGAAAATCATTTTGAAAGATTTTCCGTCCGGCGGCTAAAGCATTATCCCAACGAAAATCGTGCAAGTTATAACTAGGCTCTGGTAAAGCTTCCAGTTCTTTTCCCGGAACTTTAAATACAGCACCCGGTTCAGAACCAGTTGAACTTGCATCAATAATTATTAATTCTTTACTACCTCTAGCTTGAAACATTACTTCCATCCCTGCTGTGCCACAGTCATAAACTCGCACATGAGGATGAGGATTTTCAGCTAGATATTTCTGTAAGCGTTGGGCAATGATAACGCCTACAGCATCATCACTGCGATTGAGATTTCCGCAACCAATAATAGTCAGTATGGGATGAGATTTAATCACTTTGGTGAGTTGCAAAAGCACTGTCATCGATAAATAGATGAGGTAAAGCACAATTTCAGGTGCTATTAGACTACCAAGAGCAGTATTCAAAATTTTGATATGTTACACTGCTGAGTGCGCTTTAACATCCCAGACAGAAGTGTTTATCTGCTCTTTAGTGTTGGATAACACTATAGGCAGCGTGTTAAACCATATAAGAGTAGTTAAATAAATAGTTAGGCGTGGTACCTACACTTAAAATTCGATGGTCAAAATTCTTAATACCATAGCTTTAATTCTCGGCTTCATAGGTGCCTTTCTCGCTTTTCTTGATAGTTGGCGCACTGGCTCACGATTTAGCGAGAGAGGTGTCAAACTTGGGTATGAACCAACTTTGAACACGTGGTTTTGGAAATCGTGTGGAAGTATTGGCTTCGCGCTGATTACGATCAGTTTTGCTCTCCAATTGTTCGCCGCCTGTATTACTATCGAATAGGTTGTAGCTTAGGTCTTCAATAGTGAATAAAACAGAGGCTCTGACTAAATAATATAGACAAAGCCTCTGAAAAATAATTCATTAGCAGGAAACTAGAACTCTACACCATGTTTCTTAGCGATTTCATTCAGTTTATCATACTGATCTTGTGACACTTTAGTTAATATCTCTTCAGCCTGTTCTTTAGTACTTCCTTCTTTAGGAATTAAATACTTGACATAAAGAGATACAAAATCAGCAGCGATCGCTAAACCAGATAAAGCGTGTTGGTCAGCTTCCTTGCCTGCGATCGCAGCTACCAATCCGGCTTTAATTGGGTCTGGTTTAACTTTCATGAACTGCTCGACAAGTTTAGGAATGTAATCTGCTGGTGGCAAATTATCTAACTTACTTCTATCGGGAGTAAAGTTACATTCTGCGGCTTGAGCCTGCTCTAAAACACACCATTCTATGTATTCTTGCAATGCTGCATCGGGAACGCGAGGGAGATAATTATGTAGCGCTAAATCAGACACAAGCTTACCGTGTAAATTGCTGTTTTATGCAAATGCATTAAGGCAAGCCTAACGCATCGTTTCTATAAGTTTTGGTGTGTTACGCTACGACTGTTGAATAAATAGTTAGATTATTAGATATCTCAAGCAAAAATCATCCTAAAGTAGACCGATAATGCCCATCATAGTGAAATAATTGTCGATTAACAGGAAAACCACAATTACGAGGATATAATTTTAAAGAATATTTACAGATGTATTAAAGTTGTATTTCTTATGGGAATCTTAAGAATATTATCACCCGTTTTGATTAATTAGTTTAAGGAAGGCAAAGTTAGCTATGGGAAAAGATTATGTTTTATTTCTGCATGGCGTAAATGTACGGGAATCGAAAGAAAATGAAAGGAACCAGAATTACACTTATGCCGATAAGTTGTTTAACTTGATTGTTGAGCTAGTCCGGCAGAAAGATCGTAATCGTGAATGCATCAAAGTGCCTCTTTACTGGGGTGATGTCAACCAAAGCGCCTTAAATGAATTACTAACAAACCTGAAAGGCTCGTCTAAGTGGAACCAACTCTGGTTTCAAGATTTTCGCCAGAAGCAAATATTGCAATTTGTCGGCGATGGAGGACTGTACATCAGTCGCCTAATTGGATCAATGGCAGCTAACCAACTTAAAAAGCAAACATTTAAAGGCTTAGAAAAGTATAAACAGGACGATCGCCTACATTTGGTGACTCATAGTTGGGGGACAATTGTACTGTTTGACATTCTGTTTGCCAGCCGTTGGGATAATCAGGAAATTCCTGGCTATCAGAGTGTAAAGGATATTCGAGATAAGCTTTATGGCGTTGGAGACAAGCCTAAAGAAGGTATCCGATTAGCTAGTATTCAGACTATGGGTTCTCCCATTGCCTTGTTTAGCTTAATTAGTATCAATGGTAGAAATGCTAACGATGAAAGTACTCATGACATCAGCCCTGGTTTAAGTAATTTGTTGAAGAACCTTACCCAAGGAGATCGAGAGTTGTCTTGGCTCAATTTTATACATCCTGGCGATCCAATTGCTTGGCCACTAGAAAATGTCATCACTAAGTTAATTCCCAATTCTGGTTCTTACGTTAAGGTAGAAGACGTTCTCACTAGTGACTCTGGTTTCTTGAATTTATTTGCTCAAATTCCTCCCATCCGACAAACGTTTTTGGCTTTGGTAAATGGCGGCAGCGCTCACGGAAGTTACTGGCAAAATAAAGATGTAGCACAGCGAATAGCAGCAAATATTTTAACGGTTTAATACTATTGTGTTTTAACCAACCTCAATATTTCGTTTTTTAGCTTTTTGTCTCTGCGCTTTCGGCATCTTTCGGACTACCAGTTAAAAAAATATCCCATTCTAGGGGCGCAAGAGATTGCGTCCCTAAAAAGTAGAGAACCTAGTGATTCAGCAAGCTGTACGCTTTTAGCGTCTCTAAGAGTTGTCCATTGCAAATTAGTATAATGTTTCTGTTCTGAAAAATGCTGGAGTTGGAGTGAGGTCTAAACCAATGACTTTAATACTTGAAACTCAGAGGCTGTTGTTAAAACCAATTTTGAAGAGTGGATTGAACACACTACATACTATTCTCATTGACTCATACGTTAGAAAGTATCTGTGCGATGACAAAATTTTTCCATTGCAACAGGTTGAAGAAATGGTGATACAAAGCCAGAATAATTTTGAAGAAAAAAAACTTGGTTTATGGTTTATTGAAACTAAAAATGAGCAAGAAATCATTGGATTTGTTGGTTTGTGGGATTTCTTTGATGAAGAACAGCCCCAACTAGTTTATGCTTTGCTGCCTGAAGCAACCAAAAAAGGCTACGCTACCGAAGCAGCAGCCAAGATACTGGACTATTGTTTTAATAAACTTAACTATCAGTATCTTTTAGCAAGCTGCGATCGCCCAAACCTTGAATCACAAAAATTAACAGAAAGAATAGGCATGACAAAGGTGGACGAAAAAATCGTGAATGGCAACCCCCTAGTATTTTTCAAAATTGAGAAATCGTAGGTAAAAATATTGTGGCTGTTGAAGCCGATCGCCTAGTTATCATAGTCAGTGCGGCATAACACAGCGTTGCAACCGACTGCAATCTAGATCCTCATTGTCTAGGTCAATCCGTTGTTTGGGGATGAACGCAATAAGCAGCAGCGATCGCTGAAGTAGTAAATATCTCCGTTTCCCAAATGCTGGCAACTGAGAGCCACAATTCATTTGTTTCATCGGCAATATGGGCGATTGCTGCTTCATTCAAAAGCTCTGGTTGGGTAAACCACCATAACCAGCACTGCGTATCTAGTAAAAGTTTCACTCCTCACCGCCCTCAAATGCTGCCAAAATTTCTTCTGGCAAAGGGGCATTGAAATGATCTGGCACTACAAAACGCCCTTTATCTTGCCCTAAACTATTGAGTCGATTTGATGAGGAGCGAAACGGAACCAACTTGGCAACAGGAATACCTCGGTTGGAAATAATGATTTCTTCTCCAAGTTCTACGCGCGACAACAGCTTTGAGAGATTCGTTTTAGCTTGATGAATATTTACAGTTTCCATAAGATTAAACTAAGTTTAGTCTGGTTGCCACAGTGAAACAAGGGCGATGTCTACGACGGGCTACGCCTACGCTCAGTTAGATGAGCGATCCAGTAAGCTGTAAGTGAGCGTTGTCCATGATTATGATATGAAAACTTTTACTGCGATCGTTGAAAGAGATCCTGATACTAAGTTCTATGTTGGCTATGTTCCTGGCTTTCCTGGGGCGCATTCTCAAGGTGAAACCTTGGATGAATTGCAGGAAAATTTGCGTGAAGTTATTGAGATGCTTCTAGAGGACGAGGATCTGGTATTCGAGACAGAGTTTGTAGGTATACAACAGATTGTGGTTCAGTAGACCATGAGTAATATTCCTATTCTGAAACCTCAAGAAGTTGTACGAATATTAGAGAGCCTTGGGTTTGTGGAGGTACGTCAGAAAGGCTCACACAAACAGTTTCGACACGAAGATGGACGAGGAACAACAGTCCCATTTCACAAAGGGCGTGACATCTCACCAAGATTGCTACGGCAGATTGCGAGTGATATTGGTTTGACGATTGAAGAAATGCTGGAGTGGCGATGAGGTTTAACAACCGTGTTCCATTAGACCGACTAAAGCCCCTGGCGGATTACAAAAGTTATTAGCCACCGCTAAACATAACCGTTATTCAGTAAGTCGTTTTGGGTACTATCGCCATGAGTAGAACTTAAGATAACAACAAAAGGGGAAAAGGGCTGTTTCCCCTAGCGTTGAAAGTACTTGGCCAGGAGACGAGCATTTATACACATCAGGCAAAATAATTGGTTTGCAGATGAAAAAAGCTAGTCTAGGTATTAGGAAAAATTATAATTCTGACTTCACCGATCTTCATTGGGATTTGCATAACCCTAAAGGGCAATTTGAATTAATCCAAAAAACGAATGAAATTTATTATTGTCTTCCAACATTTATCAACCGAAAATGGAGAGATAAAGCATTGGAACACTGCATCTTTTGGAGACCTACAATAGATTTAAACTATAATATTTGGTACGACAATCCAAGAATTAAAGACAATCCATATAGCAAAATTTCAATTCATCCCAACGCTTTAAGATGGGGGTATTTTTACGAAAAAGTTATGGCTTGCGATATTGGAGTAAGGTTAAGTATGGATTTTACTCCATACAACTATCTAAGCAATTTACGAAGAAGTATAATACAGGAATTAAGGTTGATTGAACAAATGGAAGAAAATATTACTAGAGGATTGTACTTAATCTATCTAAATATTTGAATATTAAAAACTTGTTGCTGTGTGTTATGAATTTGTTTCTGGGGCAGTCATTCAATGATTTAGGCATATACTAATACCAATTTTGTATGAAGTTGCATAGAATTATAAAACTAAAACCGTTATCTCATAAGCCTTGCAGCCTTTCACAGATTCATGCGGCTTCACAATAATTTGGTATAAGTTGTGGTGCGTTAAATTACGAATAACGCACCTCGACTAATTAAGCAGTCCGAAAACGCGCTAACTCTTCACCCGTCTTCGCATCATGGGCGTGGACTGTACAGACCAAACATGAATCAAACGATCGCGCCACATGACCAACTTCCACAGGGTCGCTAGAATCATAAATTGGTGTGCCAATTAAAGCTTCTTCAATAGGGCCGCGGATACCTTCACTGTCACGAGGGCCGATATTCCAAGTACCTGGGGCAATCACTTGGTAATTCTTAATTTTACCGCCCTCCACTTCTACCCAGTGACTCAAGGAACCGCGTGCTGCTTCCGTTGCACCCCAACCGCGTCCATCTTTTTCTGTGGGTTTGATATACCAGGGGTCGTTTAATTTGAATTCGCGTAAACAGTGTTCCGCTTGCCGATATAACTTGACAAGTTCGTGAACTCGTGCTAATTGACGTACATGAATACTAGCACCACCCATTTCTTTGAAGACATCTAGGATAAAGCCGTCGTAGTGTTGCCAAGATTCGCCATGTTTACCACCGGCTACTAATTGACGCGCTAAAGGGCCAGTTTCCAAACGTCCGAAGTCTTGGTGAAGGACTGCACTAGACCAAGAGTAGGCGTTATCGAAGTCTTTTGTATTAATGGCAGTGGGTTTAGTGGTGCGATCGCTAGGGTGAATATCTTCTGTCCCTTCATCGTACCAAGAGTGAGTTGTATTTTCGCGGATAAATGACTGATCCATTAAGGTGTGAGTGTCTGCAAAGCTGTCATACACTCCACTTTTCATGATCATTGCCGCATTGCGTCCTTCAATAGTCGGCTTTTGGTATTTATCTTCATGGGCTAAATATCCCCAAGTCACATATTTACCCACACCAGCGCCATATCTATCTAAACCGATGTCTAAACCCATGCGCCAATAGAAACCTAAGTCGGAATCTCGATGATTTCGGTCTTCATCCAACCAATCTCTAAAGTCATCATAAGTTTGGATTTGTTCGTAGCGTTCTAAAGAACAACCCAACCACACTGGTTCTAACCAATTGGTGCGGAAGTATTCAAGAATCGCCCAAGCGCGCGTAATGTCTGTTAAAGTGGGGGCGCACATCACGCCACCGGGAACCATGTAACTAGAATGGGGCCATTGTCCGCCTAATAGTGCATAAATTTCTACGGGTTTAGCGGAAATTGTTATGCCTAGTTCGTAAGATTTGCCTGTGAAAGCGGCAAAGCGTCTAACAGCTTCGTCATAATAGCGACTATTGCGGTATTTTTTATTAGTTAAATCAATAGCAAATAATCCATAAAAATAGCGAGGGATGCTTTGAATTGTCTCGACAATTTGTCCAAGATTTCTGGCTAAAATCGCATTGCGGGGAACTTCTGTTTCCCAAGCTGTATCTAATGCCCAAGATGCACAAGTCAAGTGAGAACCGCCACAAATTCCGCAAATGCGAGGTGTGACAATTAATCCGGCTTGGGGGTCTTTACCACGTAGGATAACCTCAAATCCTCGGAAAAGTTCGGCGTGTGTCCAAGCGTTGACTACTCTTCCATGTTCAATATCAACTCGGACATCTAAATCGCCTTCAACTCTACCGACGGGCGATATATCTAATGATTGAATTGTCATTTGTCATTTGTCCTTTGTCATTCGTTATTTGTCATTTGTCATTTATCATTGGTAATTATTCACTCGCCCCACTGCAAAATGGTCGAAATACTTGATTTCTCGTTGAGAGTTAGAGGGTAGTGTGAAAGGTTACGATCATTGGTCAAATCACAAAGGACAAATGACTAATGACCAATGACCAATGACTAAACTGTAAAAAAGTCTTCTTCTGCCCAAGGTGGCGCTGCATCTTTTGCAACCATTGTGAGTAATGCGTAGTCTTTTTTGTTGACTCCTGGCGGTAATTCTTTGGGAACTCCCATTACTGTTTGGGTTTTAAAGACGGTTCCAGGTTTGAGGTCAAAGAAGGGAAATTCTGGTTCTGTGCAACCTAAACAAGGCATTCCGGCGCGAGTTTTGGAGGAGACGCGGTTCCATAAGATGCGGTTGCAGGAAGAATGAGTCATGGGGCCGCGACAACCTAAGTCGTAAAATAGGCAGCCTTTGCGCTGACCAAATTCGGCGGTTGAGGCTTTGTAGGCGAAGTGGACGTTGCGGGTACAGCCTGTTTGAGTATAGGTGTTGAAAAAGGTTTGGGGACGATTTAGTTCATCGAAAGCAATGTCTGCTATGCGTCCAGTAGCGATCGCAACTAATATCTGCGTAATCCAGTCGGGATGGGCGGGACATCCAGGTATATTAATTACAGGTAATCCAGCTTGTGAGAGAAAATCTTTCCCTAAAAAGCCGCCTTCTTGACGTTTGAGGAATTGTAAACCTTCCGATTCGCTAGGATTAGGTGACATGGCGGGAATTCCTCCCCATGTAGCACAGTCTCCCACCGCTACAATAAATTGAGCAACTTTGGCGAGGTCTGCTAACCAATCTTTCATGGCGCGATCGGCAAAGCGATTCCATTCGCCAGTACCGTTGGGGGCATTAACAACGCTGCCTTCAAATACCAAGATATCTAAAGGAATTGCGCCAGAAATACAATCCCGTAGCAGTGTTTGTAAGTTGTCGCCTATTTCCAATCCCAAGGAGGGATGCCAAAGTACCTTGATGCCAAAGTCGGCAATTAAATCGCAGACTGTCGGTTCTTCAGCGTTGAGAAATGACATACTATAGTCACTATAGAATAAAAATTTGTCAAGATGACCGAAAAATGGTTTTATGGTCGGGTTTCGACGATCGAGCAACAAGAAGATCGCAACGCTCTTAAAAAGCAACTAGAAAGGGGTAAAAATGTTGGATGCGATCGCTTTTACTGGGATATTCAAAGTCGCACAACCGAGGTGCGTAATGGATTGCAGCAATTAATTGATGATTTAAAAATAACACCAAAGGGTACTGTCACTGATTTAATTGTTACCAGAATTGACCGGATTGGGTCATCATCAAAACTATTTTACTCGCTATTAGAAGTATTACGGAGTAAGGGTATTAGGCTAGTAGCACTAGACCAAACAATTGATACAGAAAGTTTGGGTGGCGAGTTGACGATTGATATTTTGCTGGCAGCCAGTAAATTTGAAATAAAAATGTTGTCCAGTCGTGTATCTGCCGAACGTAAGCATCGTATGGTTCAGAAGAAAAGTCATCGGTTTGCGCCGTTTGGCTGGAAGGTTGTTGATGATTCCTACGTCAAGGATGAAAGTTGGTGTGTTTCGCTACTAGAAGGCAAGCGTAATTTTAGGGTTTGGGAACTGGCTTTATTTATATTTGAAATATTTAATAGTTATGGTAGTGCCAGAAAAACTTGCAATATATTAAATGAGATGTTTGGGGTATGTGGGAAAGTAGATGCAAAAAGCACAAAATCAAAAGGGAATCATCGGATAATGCCCGATGATATCGAGCAATTAGATTTATTTCAAAATCATAAAAAAACTTATCAACGATACCCTTGGACGGGCTTACAGTGGTCACCGACTGGACTAAAAAACTTCTTAGTAAATCCAGTTCATGCAGGCGGAACACCATTTAACGTCACTGCATCTAGTCCGTCAGGCAAACAAATTAAGCATTTTGATCAGTGGGATTGCAACTGGGATACCCATGAGGGGATAATTACCCGCGAACAACACGAACAAATAAAACGCACTATTCGCCAAAATCGCAATAATAAGTGGGCTGCAAGAAAAGAAGATATTAACCCATTCGCTAATTTATTGAAGTGTGCTAGATGTGAAGGCGCACTAACCCGGATGTCGTCCCGACGCGATCGCAATGGGCAATATACAGCCTACTATCAATGTACCTACTACTCCCTCGGCCGTTGCGATGCCAAGGAGATGCTTAGTAGTCGAAGTTTAGATTCACAAGTGGCTGATTTGCTAGTAAGCGAAGCTACTAGGCTAGCTGGCATGGTGGATTTTGAAGAAGATAAGCATCTTGAACCTACAGAAGTTAAAGAACTGCGGGAAACGATAGCAGGGCTGGAAAAGTTGCCTACTAATCCTTTTGTAGAAAAAGCCAAAGATGGTATTCGTGACCAAATCGCTAGTATCTTAAGCCTGCACGAAAACATCACAAAACGTAGCCTGTTGGTTCGAGAAGAGTTAGTGCAGATGTTTTGCGATCGTGAATACTGGGACAGTCGAACATCTGAGGATAAAAAACGAATACTAAATAAACTTGTCCGTCGTATTCTTGTTGACGGACGGGTTGTTTTGGGCATTGAGTTTTTTTAGTTTTCTTTGGCGGACAATTTCTCGGTATTCGTCTAATTGGCGTAACCAAAATTCTTTCTCTGATTCAATTCTCATTTGTAGCGTTCTCCATTAATAAATTTAGATTAGCTTTGAGTTGCAAATTTTCTGTTCTCTACGAACAACGTTCATTCGTCGCACCAACTTCGCAGCTGCTTTTAATTTTTTAATTGAGTGTTAGCGTACACTTAAGTTTAAGTAAGCTATAGACGCCGAACGGCTACAGTAATTCACGCATTTATCAAATTTAATTACGTCGAATCAATGTGCTTTTTGGACATTATTCAAATCAGCATATTTATGACGTGAATTTTGCATTTTCACTTACTCCAAGGTTGCAGTAAGCTACGTGCCTTTTAATTGGGTTTCAAGCCACTAATCACCACAAACGTTTCTAAATTGCTACTCCAAGTTAATTGATACATACTTTGCCATTCCCCAACTGAGAACCGCTATAGTAGTACTAAAACTGAAAACCTATGACTAACAAAAAGGTCGTGCTAGTTACAGGAGCATCATCTGGATTTGGGCAGTTAACTGCTCAAAAGCTTGCTCAAGAAGGTTACTTGGTCTTCGGTACGAGTCGCAAGGAACATCCAGCATCAGTTAATGTGGAAATGTTGATGCTTGATGTTACCTCTGAATCCTCAGTACAATCATGTATTAAACAGTTGCTCACACGAACTAATCGCATTGATTTACTAATTAATAATGCTGGACAAATTCATGCCAGTATGCTGGAAGAAACAAGTTTAGAACAAGCCAAGGAAATTTTTGAAACCAACTTTTGGGGTGTTGTCCGCCTCACAAACGCCGTTTTGCCAGTTATGAGACAGCAGCGTAGTGGACATATTATTAATATGAGTTCAGTGGCAGGATTGATTGGCGCACCAGGCCAAGGCTTTTACAGTGCAAGTAAGTTTGCACTTGAAGGTTATAGCGAAGCACTAAGCGTGGAACTAGACCCATTCAATATTAAAGTGTCTTTAATTGAGCCTGGTTATTTTAAGACCAACTTCAACCACGCCATGTTATCACCCACCTTAAATTATGCCGATTACGACAATGTACGTGATGTGATTCGCTTAAGTGTTAACCAGGCAATTGCACAAGGTGATGATCGAGAAAAAGTTGCACAGACAATTGTTTTTGCTGCTCGTAGTCGATTCCCACGATTACGGTATCGTGTTGGCAATGAGGCCCAATGGTTGCCTCGCTTAAAAGCAATATTGCCAGATAAGTTGTTTCGATTTGGTGCCCGCAAACGCTTGAATTTGCCATAGTTGTAAACAAATCCGAAACTAGCCCAACCCAATACACAGGGGAGACTTTGAGGCTCTTATTCCCCCTTTTTCAAGGTAGGTTAGGGTAGTTCAGCAAATATTTGATATTTCTGAGACGCTCGCTCAGATGATGGCTCTAAGCATTTATTTATTATATTTAAACTCTTACATATTGTTTTACGAATGATTTCGGATTACTATATGTCTGCTGATTAACAGACATAGTATATATTAGTATTAAAGCCTATAAAATATTTAGCGTAGGCGTAGTTCACCGAAGGCATCGCTCTTCGTAGAAAAACTTGTTAATTTATTAATTTATGTATAGTTCATTTCACAACAAATCTAAAACTCTCAGATGTTACTAAACATGAAAAAAATTAAATTTAAAAGCAATGCTGGTAAACTAACTGCACTTTTAATTTTAATCACAATTTTGTTGACACCTTTTATCATCGTCAATGCTGGAGAACGTGGTGTATTAATGCAGTTTGGCGAAGTACAGGAAACAGTATTAGGAGAAGGAATACATATAATAATTCCTATTATTAATTCTGTAAAAAAACTCAGTGTGAGAGTTCAAAAACAAGAAATTTCTGCTGAGGCTTCTTCTAAAGATTTACAAAATGTGTTTATAAATGTAGCATTAAACTGGCATATCATACCTGAAGAAACTAATATAATTTTTCAAAACATTGGTGATGAAAAAGATGTAGTTGAAAAAATTATCAATCCAGCAATAGAAGAAGTGCTAAAAGCAGTGATAGCAAGGTATACGGCAGAAGAAATAGTCACTAAACGAGGAGAAGTAAAATCTGGAGTTGATAATACATTGACTATAAGACTGCATAACTACCACATAGTAGTTGATGATATTTCACTAGTTAATCTCAGTTTTTCTAATCAATTTAATCAGGCAGTAGAGGCAAAACAGATTGCAGAACAAGATGCAAAACGAGCCGATTTTATCGCCTTGAAAGCAGCCAAACAAGCAGAGGCTAATGTCAATTTAGCTAAAGGAGAAGTAGAAATAAATAAATTGTTACGTGAAAATTTGACTAATGAAATTTTAGAAAGACAGGCAATAGAAAAATGGGATGGTAAATTACCTCTAATTATGTCTAAGGATGCTCCTAAACTTTTCAATATGAATGAGATTTTAAAATTAAAATAACCATAAAACCAGTATTAATACTGGTTTTATGGTTAACTGACAGGGAATAGATTAGGAGTATCAATAATATGCAACTGGATTAACGCCACAATCAAAAAAGTATATATAGTGGAAGAAACTAAGCCTGTTAATAATTCTTTTTTTAAGTTGTGTTTTTGGCTTTGTTTTTGTAAAACATCAATTGCCCCTGCTTGCATCAACAGAATACCAATAATGTTAGATAGCCAGTAACCGATAATAACACAGGGCATCAGTAATTTAGGTGCAAAAAGACTACAAATATAACCGAAGGCATAAGCAATTGGTAAGTTGAATACCAAATCATTCCACCAGCATAAGGGTGATAATAAATATCCAACGACTAAGAAAAATCCACCTCTTAGCTTTTGCAACAATGTTTTGGGTAAGCTTTCTGGAGTTAGCGATGAAAATTCTTGGTCACCTGTTTTGATACTTGTCATAATAATACATTAATTATAGCGACTTACCGTAGTTTAAAGCAAAATACAAAATAAGTCCAGCCGTAAACACAAGTTTGATTTCAGATAGGTAGAAATTACACGTAATGATGCTGTGTAAAAAAGCCTATTCTTATGAATACAAAAATTTTATTCTTCATTTATTAATTGCTGTTCTTCTGGGAATAATTTCGTTTCACTCGCTGGCTGTTCACTGATGATATTTGCTGACTGTGAGAATGGACGAATAATTAAACTCACGCCAATTGCCCAAGCGATCGCTACCATCCAACCTGCAATAATGTCACTGGGAAAATGTACTCCTAAATATAGGCGTGTCCAGCCAATGGCCAAGATAAACACACTACCCAACATCACTGTTAACCAGCACCAAACACTATCCCAAGTTAAAACTACCAAAATAGCAATCAACGTCATACTTGTCATAGCATGACCACTAGGGAATGAATAATCAAATTCTGGCGCAGCTGAAGTCCATATATCAGGACGGACTCTATGCCAAAATTCCTTAGCTGTGCGGTTGATAGTGGCACTACCAGCCGCAGTAATCAGTAAATAAGTGAGCGATCGCCAACGACGTTGTAATAGTAAAATCAGAGCGATCGCACTCAGAGTAGGTAACACAGTCCAAAAAGAACCCATTTTAGTTAGCAGCACGGCGAATTCATCTAACTGCGGCTGTGCTACAGAGTGAATCGCGACTAAAATCGGTAAATCCCAAGGAAATCCACCTTGGTTTTGCTCCACCTTGAACGCCAGTAATCCAAAAATTTGTAGTGGTACATATACCCCCACGAACAGCAGCAACAAAGAACGCCAACGGCTAATCAGCAATTTTTGCCCAAACCCTATGGGTGACTGTGGTTTTGACGGTAATGTTTGCTTTTCTAACTCTGCCATACTAAATACGATATTTGGCTGCAATTAAAGTAGTTTTTTGAATAACTAGTAATTATTTTACTACTGAGGCATAAATATCCGCTAAACAGTCTTTTTCTAGAAAAACTCCTATAGAGATTGTATAAAACAACACTGTATTTTTGTATATTTTCACAAAATTGTAGACTTTGATTATATTTTAAATATAAAATACGGTAAGCCAGTAGATATTTAGTATTTAGTGGGGATTTTTCCACATTTACTTAAAACTTGCAGTTGCCTAAAACAGTTTGCACAACAGCATTCAAACCAATCTTTTCGTTTCAGGTAAACACAAACGCATCTACAAAACCCCAGGTAAGGACAGAAGTATGGATTTTTTATTATTGCCTTTCTTCAGCTTTTTAGTGGGAATTATTGTTGGTTTGACAGGAGTTGGTGGTGCTTCTCTCATTACCCCGATGTTGATTTTTGTTTTTCAAGTACCGCCTGCTGTGGCAGTAAGTTCTGATGTCGTTGCAGCCACACTGATGAAAGTTGTTGGTAGCATCAAACACTGGCAACAACAAACCCTTGATGTGCAGGCGGTGAAATGGTTAGCTTTAGGAAGCGTTCCCGGTTCTCTTGTTGGGGTAGGGCTACTACACCTGATTAAACAGCAAAGAGAGCATCAACTGAACCATATTACCCTACACTTACTAGGTTTAACAATTCTGTTAGTTACAGTATTAGCGTTGGTACAAATGCTGCTGTTGACTTTCTTCCCCAATCTACGGTTACCTGAACTTCCCAAATTTGACTTAAAAACTCAGCTAGGACGCTTGCAGACAATAAGTATAGGAGCATTTTTAGGTTGCATTGTTGGTTTGACAAGCGTCGCTTCCGGCTCAATGTTTGCCTTAGTACTGATTACATTTTTCCGTTTGGATGCTAAGAAGTTTGTAGGGACAGATATTTCCCAAGCAGCAATTCTCCTACTATTTACTGCGGTTGGGCACCTCACATTGGGAACAGTTGATTGGAGTTTAGTCCTACCGATATGGCTTGGCTCAGTACCGGGTGTATTACTAGGAGCTAAAATCTGTCAATCTGTACCTCAAAAACCATTGCGGTTTATGGTTTACTTTATTTTAATGATGGTGAGTGCCAAGCTAGTTTATTAGTTTTCTGAGGGCTGGGATAAAGAGGAAGATTATCTCACTAGTTTCCTAAACACGCCCAAAAACTCCGATTGCGCCTTCTAATTCAGCTCCGCGTAAGTTAGCTCCATTTATATTTGCATTAGTGAGATTTGTTTTCTCCAAGTCAGCATTTTGGAGATTTGCCCCTTCCAAATTTGCTCCTTGTAGGTTGGCTTTTTCTAAATCGGCATCAAATAAATTTGCTCCTTGTAGATTTGCTTGTGCAATATTGGCTTTGCCTAAATCTACTCCCTGCAAGTTTGCTAACTTGAGGTTGATTCCTTGTAAATTAGCTTTTTCAAATTTGACATTTTGCAAGTTTGCTGATTCTAGATTAGCGCCTTGCAGGTTTGCTCCTTCAAAAGATACTCCATTCAAGTTGCATCCGACACATTCATTAGTTTCTAATAAACGTCTCACGTTTGCTGTAATTGATTCGGCAGGTAATACTATGGGAGATTCTACTGGAGCAGATGTAGATGGGGTTAGATTAGGTAATGTTTCCACTTGAGCTAGGGCGTGGGGTTGGTTAAGCAGAGAAAATACCATTACAAGTCCTAAAATCCAGGAAGTGATTTTTTTGAAGTTGAGTGTGTTCATAAGTTTCTCTTTGTGAGTTTTTAAACGTAGAGGTTGGCACAGGGTAGGAACGCAGAGTATTTCTGAGAACGATCCTTTAATTAGAAAACATGGCAAGAGTAGGTAAGATTCGATAGCTTTCACTGTCCATTAACATAGAGTATCCCAACTAAATTAAGACAAAGGAATTTTTAAGTTGAGGGCAGATTAAACTTTTATTAAGCTGCTCTGTCTAGCATTAGGAGACAATAAGTTTTATAATTTTTTTCAAGCGATCGCTATCAAATCAACTGGTAATTACTGAGTGAGTGTTTTTTCTGCAAGTTATACGAAGTTCCATCTGAAATTAATATTATTGCTTTCAGCTTAATAAAAGCAAATACTCTTTGTGATTAAAACGATAAACACAGTTTATTAAAAATTAACTACTATTTTTTGTGTTGAAACTAATTACAATCAGGATATATTGCAATGAATGAGTTGATTACTACACTCTTGGTGGGAATCTCAGCTTTTATTGCCACTAATATTGATGATATCGTTATTTTATTATTACTATTTTCACAGATTAATTCTAGCTTTAGATGCCGACATATTATTGCTGGTCAGTATTTAGGCTTTACTATTTTAGTTCTTGCCAGCCTTCCGGGGTTATTAGGTGGATTAATCATCTCACCTAATTGGATTGGCTTGCTGGGATTAATCCCTATAGCGATGGGTATCAGTAGTTTAATCAATCAAGAAGAGGACGAAATTCAAGAGGTCACAGTTGAAACAACAGAATATCCAGAGACAAACACCAGCAGCATTTTTAATGTACAGACTTACAGTGTAGCAGTCATCACTATTGCTAATGGAAGTGATAATATCAGCGTTTATATACCACTATTTGCTAGTAGCAATTTAAATAACTTTTTGATAATTATTGTCAGCTTTTTTATATTAATAGCAGTTTGGTGCTATCTGGCTTATAGATTAGCTTATCAAACAAAAAATGTAAATATTTTAAATCAGAATTTTAATTATATTTTACCATTTATATTAATAATTTTGGGTGGAATAATAGTGTTAAAAACACAGGCTTTAAGTGTGATAAAGTTAATAGCAAGTTGTATATGTTTAACAATTTTAGTCAAAAAAAATAGAACAAATTAAGCACATTGTACATTATTTGGGATCAGCAGGGCTTCAAAAGCTGCCATCACTCTTGTATGAAAACGTTGATGATGTTTTAGTTTCCAAACAGGTTGAACAATTTCTAATTTCTTCCCGGATTTTTTTCTGGGATCGATAACTTGCACGGAGTGTAATGTTCCTAGTTGCAATTCTTTTTTCACTATCAATTCGGGGATCGCGGCTGCACCAACGCTACTTTCTACAACTGCTTTCACCATTTCACTGGTGTTCAAATTAAGTACAACATCCAACTTACTGGGTTCAATTCCCCAACTTTGTAAGGCTTGGTGAAACATCTGTTGTGCGCCAGAACCAGATTCACGCATTACCCAAGTGGTATTTAGTAATTCATCTACATAAATTTCGCTACGATGGAACCAAGGGTGAGATTTGCTGACAACAATTTGCAGGCGATCGCTTCCTACTTCTTCTTTCTGTAAACAGTGCTGCAATGATGCTTTAATGTCCCCTGTTACCAAACCTAAATCATACATCCCCACAGCAGTCCCTTCACAAATTTCTTCAGCATTTCCTAGCTTACAGTCAATAAAAATACCAGGATATAAGTGCTTGAACTGACTAATTTTTTCGGGTAGCCAATAATTCCCCACCGTTAGACTTGCTCCTAACTTCAACTCTCCCCGTTGCAGATTATTTAATTCCTTTAAGCCACGTTCTGTTAACTCTACATGAGCCAGAATTTTTTGTGCTTCACACTGCAATAATTTACCAGCATCTGTAATTTCAATATGACGACCAATACGATGAAATAACTTCGTACCATATTCTGTCTCCAAGGTTTGGATAGCGGCACTCACTGCTGGTTGGGTAATATAAAGCGCTTCAGCTGCGCGGGTAAAGTGCAGCATTTCTGCAACGGCTAAAAAAATTCGCAACTGTTCCAGCGTCATTTTTGCTATTTATGCTTTTTACGATAGTAATTTTATACATTAGGGAAGTATTATACGTTAAGTAGGGCGGAAAATTGTAGATATGTATATGCTGTTATATCTGCTTAAACATAAGTTTTATCTATGTATTTAGCAAGAAAGGCTGCTGATAGGACGAAAACCTTGATTTAATTGTTACGTATAATTATTGAGGGGTTTTTGCATTTTGCTTGCTTTTAATCGTTTAATCAGCAAATCATCACTTAGTAAAAATAATTTAAGCCAGATGATATATAAATATTATTCTATATACCCTATAATTTTTTAATTACGGTATTCGGATATAAATACCGTAGCTTTAGGGGTGAATTCTGATGAGCAAGTCTCAACAACTGACACAATTAAGTAAATCTCTAAGTGAGGGGATGCAGGCTTATGCCATAAAAGCTTTGCAGACTACACAACTCTCGTGTCAACACATAATTAGGAGTTGGTTCAATAAACACACTGTGCAAAGCTTTGTGAGCCTGTTTCTCATAGGCACTTTTTTGAGTATAGCAGTTGCCTCCTGTTCTGGAAGCAGTTCAGCTAGCAAAAATGATGTTAAGGTAAAATTAGTTTCTTTCTCTGTTACCAAAGCAGCTCATGACCAGATAATCCCCAAATTTGTGGAGAAGTGGAAGCAAGAACATAACCAGAAGGTCACATTTGAACAAAGTTATGGTGGTTCTGGCTCTCAAACTGCTGCTGTCATTGCCGGTTCGCAAGAAGCAGACATAGTACATTTGGCACTTCCACTGGATGTAAACAAAATTCAACAGGCGGGTTTGATTAAATCAGGCTGGGAAATCAAAGCTCCCAGAAATGGTATTGTTAGTAGATCGGTTGCTGCGATCGTAACGCGCGAAGGCAATCCAAAAAGTATAAATACTTGGGCAGATTTGGCAAAAGATGGCGTGAAAGTAATTGCCGCTAATCCGAAAACTTCTGGTATTGCTATCTGGGAATTTTTAGCTTTTTGGGGTTCCATAACTCTAACGGGAGGCGACGAAGCCACAGCATTAGATTATGTTACTAAAGTTTATAAAAACATCCCTATTCTGACAAAAGATGCCCGTGAAGCAAGCGATTTATTTTTCCAAAAAGGTCAAGGAGATGTTTTGATTAACTACGAAAATGAGGTAATTTTAGCGGAAAAAACTGGGCCGAAACTGCCTTATGTCGTACCAAAAGTCAATATTTCCATTGATAATCCTATAGCCGTAGTCGATAAAAATGTCGATAAGCACGGTACAAGAGAAGTTGCACAAGCGTTTGTTGATTTTCTCTACTCAACAGAAGCTCAACGGGAATTTGCAAAATTACAATATCGTCCTGTTAATCCCACGGTTACCCAAGAAGTAGCATCAAAATACCCCCCAATTCAAACTTTATTTACATCTCAAGATTTAGGTGGCTGGGATATTATCCAGAAAAAGTTTTTTGGAGATGGGGCAATTTTTGACAAAGTTCAAGCTGCAAGCAAAGCATAATGTCTCTTTTTTCATGCACCATTCTCTACTGACAGATAGCCAAGCCTAAGAAATTCTGAGTCACTTTATCTCAATTGAGAATTTATGAGCTTTCGTAGCCGATTTAAGGATAGCTTCTTCCTAACATCTTTAATGTTTATTGCCAGCAGTATCACTGCTTGTAATGGTGGGCAAGAATTGAAAAGCCAGGTGAGTATTGATGGTGCGGCTGTAGGTTTTCCTGTTTCTTTAGCAGTTGCAGAAGAATACGGGAAGGTTAAACCTGAAGCTAAAGTTAGCGTTGCCTCAAGTGGTACTGGTGGTGGCATTAGTAAGTTTTGTGCTGGTGATATTGATATTGTTGGCGCTTCTCGTACTATTAGGGATGAAGAAATAAAAAAATGTAAAAGTAATAATATTGAATTTGTTGAGTTCCCCATAGCTTTAGACGGCATCGCTGTGATTGCCAACCGTCAAAATAATTTTGCCAAATGTTTAACTATAAAAGAGCTAAGTACGATTTGGAGCGCTAAATCAGACGGCAAAATATTGAATTGGAATCAAGTTAATCCCAAATTTCCTAACCAGCAACTGAAGCTTTATGCTCCGGCTTCTGATACTGGAACGTTTGATTATATGACTCAAGCTATTACTGGCAAAGCCAAGAATGGGCGTACAGATTATACTCCCAGTCACAATCAAAATTTACTTGTACAAGGAGTTTCAGGTGAGGTATCAGCTTTAGGTTATGTAGGCATATCTTATTATATCCAAAATCAAGATAAACTCAATTTAGTTGCTGTAGAAAGCCCTACAGGAAAATGTGAAAAACCGGTTCCGGTAGATAATGTGATCAAAAATATCTACACACCTTTGTCTCGTCCCCTGTTCATCTATGTCAGTAAAAAATCTTTAGATAGTAAGCCAGCAGTCAAAGAATTTGTAGAATTTTATCTAGAAAATTCTTGGAAGTGGGTAGATAGCGTAGGTTATGTAGCATTACCTGACGAAGCTTATGTCAAGGTAAAACGAAAATTGACTACTGGTGAAACTGGTACAAAATTTAAAAAAGCAAAACCTGGACAGCCAATCACAAACTTTATTTAAATAAAGTACTAGTATTTGTAGTGTCATTGTATCCAAAATTTAACTGTTTATGCAAAATAGCAATTCGGAAGAAGACTCTTATCACCTGTTCAGACAGTCACTAGAGAAAAATGCATCTGAAGATATCTTAGAAAAGATTGTTGCGGTAATTTTATTTGCTTGTGCTTTAGTTTCTGTTTTGACTACTTTTGGTATTGTCTTAATTATTTTTCAAGAAGCATTTGGTTTTTTCCAAGAAGTTACCTTTGCTCAATTCTTTCTTGATACTAAGTGGACACCTCTATTTGCAGATAGACATTTTGGTGTTTGGCCCTTGATAGCTGGTACTTTTTTAACTACAGTTATAGCTATGGCAGTTGCTATTCCTTTGGGTTTATTTTCTGCTATTTATTTAAGTGAGTATGCTCAACCCAAAGTAGCAGCAATTTTACGTCCAGCAGTAGAACTTTTAGCAGGGATACCAACTGTAGTATATGGTTACTTTGCGCTGTTGTTCCTCACACCATTGCTGCGGAATATTATTCCTCTAGAAATATTTAATGCCTTGAGTGCGGGGTTAATGATGGGGATAATGATTACTCCTACTGTTGGTTCCATCAGCTTAGATGCTATTCGAGCAGTCCCACATTCTTTGCGTGAAGGAGCTTACGCTTTAGGTATCACTAAACTAGAAAGCATTTTTAAAATAGTTCTCCCAGCAGCCCTTTCTGGAATTATAGCCTCGATTATTTTGGGTATTTCTCGCGCTGTGGGTGAAACGATGACTGTCCTTATTGCCGCAGGCCAACAGCCAAAGCTGACTATTAACTTTGCGGAATCAGTAGAAACAATGACAGCTTACATGGCACAAATTTCTGGTGGAGATAGTCCGCGTGGTAGCCTCAGTTTCAAGACTTTATATGCTGTGGGCGCTCTTTTATTTCTAATAACCCTAGCTTTGAATATTGTTAGTTACTGGATTGCAAATCGCTTTAAAGAAAAATACGATTAATAAATATGGCTACAAGTTATCAACAAGATGATTCTCTAGATACCGGGGCAGAGTTTACTGATAATGTTGAGAGTAGAGAGGCGTTAGGAAAAGTATTTGAAATAGTTTTTTTGTTAGGGCTGCTGATTGGTATATTTATTCTGGCTTTGCTACTTTTTGATATTTTTCGAGATGGATTAGCCAGATTTTTAACACCCGGTTTTTTAACAGAAACCCCTTCTCGTTTTCCTGACCAAGGTGGCATTCGTCCTGCTATTGTCAGCAGTATCCTTTTAGGAATTATTGTGATTGGAGTCACTGTCCCCATTGGTGTTGGAGCAGCTTTATATCTAGAAGAGTATGCACCTAAAGCTTGGTGGACAGCGATTATTGAAATTAATATCAGCAATTTGGCGGGTGTGCCTTCTATTGTCTATGGATTGCTAGGTTTAGGAGTTTTCAATTATTTGCTTGGGTTCGGCCCCGCTTTGATTTCCGGTGCATTGACTTTATCTTTGTTGTCTTTGCCAGTAATTATTGTGACAGCTAGAGAAGCAATTCGTGCTGTTCCAGATTCCTTAAGAAATGCTTCCTACGGCTTAGGTGTCACCAAATGGAAAACTATTAGTAGTCATGTCATACCTTATGCTATTCCCGGTATTTTGACTGGGGTGATTATTTCTGTATCCCGCGCTATTGGTGATGCAGCCTCTCTAATTGTTGTAGGTGCTGTAGGTTTTCTCACCTTTAACCCTGGTTTGTTTCAGAGATTTATGGCATTACCCATTCAAATTTACAGTTATATCACTCGTCCTGAACCAGGTTTTGCTGATGCAGCTGCGGCGACAATTATTGCGTTGTTGCTCTTGATTTTAGTTTTAAATGGTGTAGCAATTTATATCCGGCAACGCTTCTCAATACATTAGGTAATGAAATATCTAATTTATTACATTCACAGATATTAGGAAATACGCAAAATGACTTATAGCAATAGTAGAAGTAAATCAGATAGCACCACAATCGACCAAGATAATGGTGTGTTCAATGTTGAAGGTGTGAAGGTTTTTTATGGTGGATTTTTGGCACTTTTAGATGTTTATCTAAAAATTCCTGAAAAACAAATCATTGCTTTTATTGGGCCTTCAGGATGTGGTAAAAGTACCTTACTGCGTTGCTTTAATCGGATGAATGATTTAATCCCTGGAGCGAAGGTAGAGGGTAAGTTGAATTACCGCGATCGCAATATTTATGATCCTAAGATAAATTCTGTAAAATTACGCCGCCAAGTCGGGATGGTTTTTCAAAGACCAAATCCGTTCCCTAAGTCAATATACGAAAATATTGCCTTTGGGCCACGTGCTAACGGTTACAAAGGTAACGTTGATGAATTGGTAGAAAATTCGCTCAGACGCGCTGCTATCTGGGATGAAGTCAAAGACAAACTCAAAGAAAAGGGAACTGCATTATCTGGCGGACAACAACAACGCCTTTGTATAGCAAGAGCGATCGCTATGAAGCCAGATGTATTATTGATGGATGAACCATGTTCTGCTCTTGACCCAATTTCTAGCCGCCAAGTAGAAGAACTCTGTTTAGAACTCAAGCAGCAATACACCATCATCATGGTAACTCACAATATGCAGCAAGCTTCGAGAGTGGCAGATTTCACTGCTTTCTTCAATACAGAAATTGACGAGCATGGCAAACGTCGCGGAAAATTAGTTGAGTTTAATCCTACAGTCCAAATGTTCAGTTCTCCTCAAACTAAAGAAGCCGAAGATTATATTAGTGGACGCTTTGGTTAAAGAGACATCACAGTTCTAATTCTGGAAAATATGCTGAGAGAATGTCTGAGAAGTTTTTTGTATACACCGAACGCTGATAGCTCCCCCTAATTACTCTGAGAAATTTGAGGACTTTGAGGTTCTTATTCGCTCTTTTTTAAGGGGGGTTAGGGGAATCAACAAATATTTTGATACTTCTCAGACATCCTCTGAGGCTTGATAGCACTAAAGCTGAGTAATACTTCACTTTAGTAATTATACTGTGTCTAGCCTTGTAGTATTTATCAAGATGAAATTAGTAGTTGCAATAAAATGGTTAAAATATTAAATAATTTTAAGAGCTATTTGCAGGTTAATTTATATGGAAATGGAAACAGAAAAATTAGAAGTGAATAAGTTAGAAAAAAAGAAGTATAGGTCAGATCGAGTCCGGGATCATTTAGCTAATGAACGTACTTATTTGGCATGGATGAGGAGTGGTATTGCACTCATGGGTTTTGGTGTTTTAATTGTGCGATTGCGGATTATTCAACCGCCCATAGCACCACAACCTCCTGGTAATGGTTGGAAGTTGGGTTTAGCATTCGCTTTTGTCGGTGTGTTATCAGTATTACTTTCAACTCAGCATTATTTTGCAGTTCGCAGAGATATTGACGAGGATACTTATCAACCGCCAGATCGTTGGATAATTCTCGCTAGTTTAGCTGTGCTTCTTTTGGGTGGGGGAGTACTATACTATGTATTCACGGTTCCCTTAGATTATTTGAATACTTATATTCTGGAGTAATAAGGTGTCGTGTTAAGTTAGACCTTTGAGGGTTTTCAAACGCAGAGATATGCAAAGCAAATCAAAGCCGGGCTTCCCTGCGTAGGAAACTTTTCAAGGCAGAGGTAGGTAGAAGTGTTTTTAATCTACGGTGGCTATTTGCTGTTTGGGGAATTCTCGGTTGGCTACAATTTCGCCAAAGGGACTGATTAGTTGCGGTTCTGCTATTGGCTGATTTTCTAGGGGTAAGCGAGGAAAAAGTAGTTCTGCTACTCGATATGCCTCTTCTAGATGCGGATAACCGGAGAAGATGAAGGTATCTATGCCTAATTCTTGATATTCCAGCATTCTTTGAGCTACGGTATCGGGATCGCCTACTAAAGCTGTGCCAGCACCACCACGAACTAAGCCAATTCCTGCCCATAAATTCGGGCTGATTTCTAAGGCTTCTCGAGAGCCGTTGTGTAATTCTTTCATCCGGCGTTGTCCTTCAGAGTCCATGCGTGCATAGGCTTGTTGGGATTCGGCGATCGCTTCTTCGTCTACGTAGCGAATTAAATTGTTGGCTGCATCCCATGCTTGGCTTTCTGTCTCCCGCACAATGACGTGTAGACGAATCCCAAAACGTAATGTTCTGCCTTGGGCTGCTGCTAATCTACGTACAGAGGCAATCTTTTGAGCAACTTGTTCTGGTGGTTCGCCCCAAGTTAAATATGCATCTACGTGTTTGGCAGCAACCTCTTGGGCAACGGGGGAAGAACCTCCAAACCACAGGGGTGGATGCGGTTTTTGGACTGGGGGAAATAACAGTTTTCCACCTTGAATATTCAGATAATCTCCCTGTAAGTCGGCAGTCTCTCCGGCTGCTATCTGCCGCCACACTGCTAAAAATTCATCTGTTAATCTGTAGCGATCGTCATGGGAAAGATGTAACCCATCTCCTGCCAACTCTACGGGATCGCCACCTGTAACCACATTAATTAGCAATCTTCCGCCAGAAATGCGGTCAAATGTTGCCGCCATCCTTGCTGCTACTCCTGGTGACATCAAACCTGGACGTATTGCCACCAAAAATTTCATCTGTTTAGTGTGCGTTACCAAAGTTGATGCCAAAATCCAGGCATCTTCACATGAACGGCCTGTAGGTAGTAATGCCCCTGCAAAGCCTAAGTGATCTACTGCTTGGGCAATCTGCCGCCAGTAATCAAAGTTGACTGCTCGCCCGCCTATGGCAGTACCAAGATAGCGCCCTTCACCGTGAGTCGGAATAAACCAAAGTAGCTGCATGATATCTATGTCAAAGTAGCTGCAATATTTCCTGGCTATTTAAATACAGTAAGTTGATAGAAATACCGTACTATTTAGTCACTTTTAGAATATCGCACAAATAATCAAGCAAAGCAATACTTTTACAAAAATAAATACGGTAAGCTTATCGGGCTACAGTAGTTAAATGCTTGCGGTTTTGTGCAAGCTGTGACATACTCTAACTTATATAAGTACATAAAATCGGTAGGCTTACCGTACTTAGAATTATAAATCTTGCTGCAAGGAATTAATCATGCTTAAAGATGCACAAGGACTGGTAGTGACCACAGATTCAGCCCAAGCAATCGCAGCTATTAACCGTTTCATTGATCAAGCGCTTTGTTATGGTCAAAATGCAGAAACAGCGATTTTACAAGCAATTGAGGCTGATCCAACTTGTGTTTTAGCTCATGCTTATGCAGCCGCTTATTATCTTACGCAAGAAAACAGCAAAGCTTGGCAGCAAGTACAACCATATTTGCAAGTAATACAACAGAATTTAGCCAAAATTACTTACAGAGAAAAATTATATGTGCAGGCAATTTTAGCTTGGGCGAATCAAGAGATTGATCGAGCGATCGCCTTTCATGAACAGATTACTAACAAATTTCCTCGTGATTTGATATCAGTCCAGCAGGGGCAGTATCACTATTTTTATACAGGCAAAAAAGAAGAATTACTGAAAATTGCCCAGAAAGTTTTACCTAGCAATCCCCAACAACATTATTTATATGGCATGGTGGCTTTTGGCTTAGAACAATGTCACCAATTAGAAGCAGCAGAAAAAATGGCACGTGAGGCGATCGCCTTAAATAGATATGATCCTTGGGCGCACCATGCTTTAGCTCATGTGATGGAAACTCAAGGAAGAGTCAATGAAGGTATAGCTTGGATGGAGAGTTTTGCAGATACTTGGAAAAACTGCAATTCTATGCTTTATACCCATAACTGGTGGCACATTGCACTGTATTATTTGGAGCAAAAAAACTACCAAAAAGTTGCTTCACTATACGATAACCACATTTGGGAACGTGCAAATAAACAATCTCCTAAAGACCAAGTAGGTGCAATTTCACTATTATTACGTCTGGAATTACGTGGGGTAAATGTAAGAAAACGTTGGCAAAGTATCATTCCTTATCTTTACAGTCGTATTGATGAACACGCATTACCATTCCAGGACTTGCATTATGTCTATGCCCTTGCCAAAGCCGGACATACTGATTGGGTAAATGAGATGCTTCAGAGTATGCATTATCATGCCTTAAGTATCAATCCCTTTTTGCAAAAGAGTTGGTTAGAGGTAGCGATTCCCGCAGCTAGAGGTATGGTAGCTCATGCCAAAGGTGACTTTAACACAGCTGTTACCGAACTCAAATTGGTTTTACCACGCTTGTATGAGATTGGAGGGAGTCATGCACAACGAGTTTTATTTGAGGAAATTTATCATGATGCTGTGTTGTGGACACAAAAGCAGAGTTGGGTTTATGGCATTACGGCCTGATTAAGCTCATCCCACGCCTAAAAGGGGATGAGATAACACGAAAGAGTGTTGACTGTTAACTGTCAACCGTCAAGTTGCGGCATCTCTCATCCCATCTTTAAAAACAGTTGGTTTTTCCGATGCCTTTTTATAAATTTGTTCGAGTACCCGATAATGTTCTAACTTCACTGCGGCAAAACGCCTAACACCAAACTTTTTCATAACTCCTTGCAACTCTGCATCTGGTTGGAGTAGCGCCAATTGCATTTGCTGAATTAAGGGGATACCTAGACGCTGTGCTCCTACTAATGGTGGCATAGGAGAAGGCCCTATCACTTGCACCACACGCAAATGCTGTGATAATTCAGGAACATCGCGTAATTCTTGTTCTAACACTACACTGTCAATGGCTGCACAATCTGCCAGTTCCTCAACTATCCAGCAAATTGAACGCTGATGAGAACCTGATTCTATAGTTTTTCCGAAGAAATTTTGTGGATATTTTTCTTGACTCAACCAGTGATGAGGTAAATTATAGCCACTGTTAGAACCAGAGTCGTTATAGCAAAATGTTTTCCCTGACAAATCGGCAAACTTTTTGATATTACTATTAGCCTTGACAATTATATCTGCATAGTAAATAGGACAGTTATCATACCGGGATGCTTGCATCACAGGTGCAACTAATGTCTGTAATTGGTCTAAAACCACTTGATTGTAGCGAATTAGTGGTAATCCACAAATAAAAGCTAGGTCTATTTTGTCTTGAAATAATAGAGGGTCTTGGAGGGGATCGCATTCACCTTGATGTAGTTGGATTTCTACTTGTAAAACACGACCTAAATAAGCTGCGATCGCCTGATATAATCCAAACCAATTAGGAGCTAAGTAAGATACAGCTCGTAAGCTTGTTAATATAGTCATTCTTGTTTTAAAACAGTATTTTTATGGAAAACTTGAGTCAACTTTTGCCCAGAGTAATGCATATATAAAAATCCTAGGCTAGCAACACTCAGTAGCATAATTCCTAAAACAGTCGTATAAGCATTAATATGCCACCACAACCGATTTAACACAGATGTTCCTAGTGGTGATATCTTCCACAAAGAATCAGGTTTTACGCTTTTATTGTTTGGGATACTAATATTTTGGGCTAATGTCATTGTGATTTCTCCTGATTTACTGAGCAACCTAAAAGCCACTAATTCGATAGACTTAATGTAGATTATATTACATATTATCTAATTTCGTCAAAATATAAGACTCCTAATTTTGTTTTTGCCACAATTCATTACACTTCTATCTCTTTTTTATCTAGAGTTGAGATAATCACAAAAACAAAACCCCTATTTATTGAAGAAGTTGGGGTTGTTCTAGTTTTTTCTCAATAACACTTGATAATTAACCTTTCATATAATTGGGATTCCACTGCAACCAAGATTTTTCTAACTTTCTAGCAATAACATCTGCCAGTTTCCCAAACAATGCATATAGAAAAATACTCAAAACCACAATATCAGTTTGCATAAATTCTCTAGCATTCATTGCCATATAACCAATACCAGAATCAGCCGCAATAGTTTCAGCTACAATGAGTGTCAACCACATAATCCCCAAAGAAAAGCGTACACCAACCAAAATAGAAGAAATTGATCCTGGTAAAATAATCCGCCAGAATAAACCCCAATAATTTAAGCCGTAAACTTTCCCCATCTCAATTAATCCAGGATCAACACTGCGAATCCCATGAAAAGTATTTAAATAGATAGGGAACATAACACCTAATGCAACAAGAAATAATCTAGCTTCATCCCCAATACCAAACCACAAAATTACGAGGGGAATTAAAGCCAAATTAGGTATATTACGCAACATTTGGATAGATGTATCTAAAAGCTTTTCGGCAAGAGTAGAAATGCCATTTAGCAAGCCTAAAGCAAAACCAATACCTCCTCCAACTAAAAAACCTGTAATTGCGCGTGTGGCACTAATACTAATATGTCTAAATAGTTCACCGCTTTTAGTTAAGTTAATCGCAGCAATAACTACGCTTAATGGAGCAGGTAAAATTCTTGTGGGGATAAAGCCAATAGTAGAAAGCATCTGCCAAACAATGATGATTGTTATGGGTACAAGCCAAGGGATTAATATCTGAATATAGCAACTTTTTAGCAAAAACACCTGGAGTTTATTTTTATTTTTTGTATGTCTTGCAGAAAAATCTCTAGAAGTAGAAGAAATGGATTTCATAAGGCTATGTAATTAGGTGGATTAACTAAATGGACAACTACTCGCCAAGCTTACCCCCCTAAATGCTAGTTTTTCGCCAGCAATTCTTTGGGAGTAATTTCGGCATATTGTTCAGGTGTTAAAAAGCCATCTCTGACATTTACCTTCTTAGGTATGAGTCCTAAGTTGTACCATTTTTCCGCAACTTCTTGTTGTTTATTAATAATTACTTCAGTAATTGGTACGAGCGTAAAATCATATTTATCGTGCATCACTTCTAATGTCGGTGGATCGAGTTGAGTTGTTTCTGCCAGTAATTGGGCAAGTTCTTTAGGATTATTCTTAGCCCATGTTTGGGCTTTTTGTACTTCGTCTAAAAAGACCTTGATTACTTCCCGATTTTCTTCATAGAATTTACGGTTTGTAGATATAAAGTTATTAGTATCTCGCAAACCGTTACCACCATCAACCAAAACTCGCCCAGAATTATTTTGGACATTTCTGGTAACAAATGGCTCCCAGATGAACCAAGCATCTATTTTACCTTGACTAAATGCCACGTTAGCATCTGGAGGCGCTAAACCAACTGACTCTATATCACTGAGCTTTAGTCCTGCTTTTTCTAAAGCCCTGACTATGAGATAATGACCAATTGACGCTTTTTGAAAAGCTACTTTTTTGCCTTTCAAATCTTTTACACTTTGAATGGGGGAGTTCTTAGGAACCAATAGTGAAACTGCTCTCCCATCACTAGAATTAGCAGCTAAATAGACAAGAGGTGCGCCAGCTGCTTGAGAAAAAATAGGAGGGGATTCAGCTGTCGAAGCAATATCAAGTGCGCCTGCATTTAAAGCTTCAAGTTGTTGTGGCCCAGCAGCAAATTCAGGCCATTCTACCCTATAGCCTAAAGGTTTTAATCGTTCTCTTAGAATACCTTTTTGTTCTAAAACAGCTAGGGCAGTAAGTTGCTTAGAACGAACAATTTTAATTACCTTATCCGCAGCATTACTAGTGGTAACATTAGATGCAGATAAAGTTGCTTGTTGTTGAGAATTATCTGGTGAATTACTACAACTAAATAGCGTAGTAGACAATATTAAACTGTAGCCAAATGCCAACAAGGCGTGACGACGAGTCATGCGTCGGCGTATCGAGTATGCAAATTTATATTTGAAATATTCCATTAATTAACTAACCTCTAATTATTAAGCAAGTTTTTAAAATCAAAATTTAAACTGTAACTTTTGTTCCATCAAATTTTGTCAATGTGAAGCCATTGAATTTTTCGTTGTAACCTAATCTTTCATCTTTAAGAAGGCTGATGGCAATTTCTTCACCCAAAGCCAAGCCGGCAGAACCATCTGTACGCCAGTGAATCCCACCATGACCACGACCAAGGGTATAATTAGCTGCTAATTTGTTCAACTCTCCACCCAATGTTAAAGACTCTTCTGTATAGGGAATTACCTTCGTGGGGTCATTAGGATCAGAAACTACAGGATTAGGGATGACAAAATCTTCGTCAAAGTAGGCTTTTAATAATGTGGCACTGACACCAGCGATCGCAGCTGCACCACCAACATAAGATGAATGAATGGGCGAACCTTCCGGATATCCATGCGGCAAAAGATAGGAGCCAAATTTGCTGAAACTCCGCGCTAGAGCTTGGGAATTTAATATATCTCCATGAATCGGATTTTTAGTTTTATTAACAATGTTGTTGTGGATGAGTCCGCCATAGGCTTCTGGGCGCAGCGTGCGGTGTACATAAAACTTCTGCCAGTATGCAGCCCTAATAGCGCGGGATCTACCCAGATACAGTAAGGCTTCTAAATGTCCGAGTCCAAATGATCCATTACCCCCCTGTTGAGTCTTTGATTTAACAAAGGGATTGCCTGAATCAAAGGGTGCGCCAATACCACTACTCAAAGGATCGTCGGCGTTGCGAGCTGTATTCAAAATTAGAGCAGCACCGGAGAATATTGCTCCAGGCGCATGGGAAAATTCCGATAGGTCACGAGTTGTGAATACATAACGGCGCACTGGGTCATATTGAATAGCTTTAGGAGTACCGGCATTTTGCACATTCAACCATTCTTCATAATCAGTCAGGAAGTCATTACCAGGGAGAGCCGTCCGAATCAGAGGCGGAATAAACTGAACTCCCCAAGGAATATTCAGTAAAGCAAACTGGGAAATGTGAGGCCCTATTAATACCCCTGATGGAGTAACGTGTTTTGCCGTCCTACCAGATTTGTCATTTTGATCAATGTAAGTGACAGTACCGCGAAACAGACTTTGGGGAGTCACACGTCCATTTTGTTTTGGCCCTTTGAATGTCGCCAGCTTGTTTAGTTCTTCAACAGCGGCCAATACCAGAGGATCGTCGGTGTTATTTTGTAGTTTATGAAAAGGTACGTCCCGCAATAACGCTTGCCAATAAATTTCCACAGCTTCAGCAGCGCGTTCTGAACTAGCTAGAGTTGGTGGTGGCGGTACTGCTACCTGCACCCCATGACATCCTTCTAAACTGGCTGCGAGAGGCCCCTGAGCATTAACTAGTTTTCTTGTACCACCCAAAATGACCTTTTCAAAGTCATCATGATCTTGGGTGGTAACTGCTTTCGTCAAAGAGTCATAGGCTTTAAGATCAACTTCACCCAACTTGTTGTGTGGTAATCCCCTAGTGTCAGAGCCAATTTTGTTGGGATACCGTTCTTCATCGCCATTAGTAGGATTAGGCGCAATGGGAACTTGACGATTGGCTTCTGCTGCGGCAACACGTATGCGATAAGCCTTTTCAGTGAGCTTGTTGTTAACTGAAGAAACTTTCTCCTGTGCTTGACCTTTTTCAGCAGAAAACTTTAAACTCACTGCCCCTGCTACAACACTACTTGCAGTAAATATACCAGTGTGTAACAAAAAAGACCGTCTACTAGCTGCACTAACAATAACTTTAGATTTTCTCTGATTCATAACTTTATTTCTTTGCGCCTTTGGCTGAATTTCAAAGAAAGGAAGTAAGGTGGTTTTACCCACCTTAAGCAACCGATTTGAGGTATGCTGTGGCGGAAACTTTAGGAATATTGCGTTACAACAGGTAATTCTTGATTAAGTACCTAATTGCCAATATCACGCAATTTATAATCTACAAGGTCGTGAAGCGTGAAAGTACGTATATCTATCAAACCCGTATTTGTTAGCTGTAGAACGGGTTCCCATGATTTCAAACGTACTTGTAGTCATATGCAAACCAACACTTCAACTAGTTGTCCCATGACCTAGTTGTTATGCTTGTGATGGGATAAGGAAATGGGAAATGGGGATGGGGTAGATGTGGTGAAAGTTAGGATTTGTCTCAACACAAAGAGGTATAGTTCTATCCCCAATTCCCAGTATTTAATTTTAGTTAGAATATCTAAGTTGAGAATTTAGGGCATATTCAGGCAGGCGATCGCGTTCACCCATTACTCGTTGTAAAATCTTCTCAACCAGCTGGGCAAACTCTGCATTGCCTCTGGCTCTTGGACGTGGCAGATTGATTCTCACATCCATACCAATTTGACCGTTTTCAATCAGTATTACTCGGTCTGCTAACACCACGGCTTCTTCTACATCATGGGTGATTAACAATGCCGTAAATCCTTGCTCTTGCCACAATTCTTCTAATAATTGCTGCATTTCAATCCGGGTTAGAGCATCCAAAGCACCCAAAGGTTCATCTAGAAGCATCAAAGAAGGCTTACTTGCTAAGGCTCTGGCTAACGCTACCCGTTGGCGTTGTCCACCAGAGAGAACAGCTGGCCATTCGTTAGCACGGTCTTCTAAACCCACTGCACGCAAGACCTGCAAAGCTGTTTGTTTGGCGTAAACTTTCGACTTAGAACCAAATAACCCTAACTCTACATTTGATAACACGCGTTGCCAAGGCAGAAGTCGCGCATCTTGAAACATCATCCGCACGGTGGGATTTGTACGCTGAAGGGAAATTTGATTATTCAGCAACACACCCCCTGCACTCGGTTCATCTAACCCAGCAATTAAACGCAGCAGTGTACTTTTACCACATCCACTGCGGCCAACAATAGCCACAAATTCTCCTGGTTTAATGTCTAAATTAATTTCTTGTAAGACAGTCTTCTTCCCAAAAGACTTTGTTAACCCTTCTAGTTGCAAATACATTCCACGCGTTGCAGATACCATCTCAAAATCTCCTATTTTTATGTTGTGTCGGCTGTTTATTCTCTACTGGCTGGATGGAACACGGCTTTTCTGAAAAACCAGCAGTCAATATTTTGATTTCTATCAAGTTTGAAAATTTCGGTCTTTGCTAAATAAGTTGTAAATTTAGAAAATACAATCAACTGGCGAATAAACAACACTTTTGAGATAACACTGAATTAACCATATATATTGTTATGAAAGCTTCAGGACTGAACTACCAAGCATATTCCTGCTATAGCCGGACTAGCTTTAACAAGATTGATTTCAGTTATCGTAAAGTACGGTAAGGCGGTAGGGTTTTAGTAGTTTTTCTATCTTAGTAGCTTCGCATAGTTAGCTATAAAAGACAAGTAATTTTGCATTTTTTTGCAAAATGAAGGTTGATTTCACATCTAGTCATATTTACTGACGAGAAATAAAGTCGAGAAACTTTGATAATTTTAATTAAAAGCCTATTTTGCTGAGTGCTTTAGTGGAATGATACTCAGATAATCAAGAGTTGACTGTTGAGGTTTAAGTTTTGACAGCCAACTTTTTCTAGGACAGTTATAGGATTAAGCAGCTACAGGAGTAGCAAATCTAGCATAGCGCTCTATGTAGAACTCCTTGCTATTAGCGATCGCCTTTACAGAATCACGCTGCTTTAAAGCCTTTTTCCACTGATGTAGACGGGTAAATTCAGTAGGTATGGCAAAGCCGCGATAATGCTTAAGTGCTGGCCAGCGCTCAAACCAAGGATAAAAGGTGAAATCGACTAGACTAACCAATTCACCAAACCAGTAAGGGCCTTCTAGTGATAGTTTTCTCAAACCTTCTTTTTCAATAAATTCCAAATGTTTGTATAGTTCCTGTTTAGCTGCTTCTTGCTGTGAGACATCTGGACTACGTAAGAGAGTAGAAAAAGCTGGAACTAATCTAGTATTGGCGAAATCGATCCAAATCCGCGCCTGTGCTTTAGCAATGGGACTGCTGGGTAGCAGTGGCGGATTGGGAAAAACCTCATCAAGATATTCATTAATTACTGCCCATTCCCAGACTCGTTGATCACCATGTGCGATTGCAGGTACTTTGCCATAAGGCGAAATGTCTGTAAATCCTTCAGGCTTATTCTGCAAATTAATCTCAATCAATTCAAAGTCAACGCCTTTTTCTTGGAGTACTAGGCGCGAACGGTGAGCATAAGGACAAACGACTGCACTATATATCTTTATTTGGGGCATTTTCTGTTCCTTCCAAAAAAAGCGCTTGAGCTATTCTACTTTATGTTGATAGATTTACAGTATTATAGATTTACAGTGCGCTTTCTATATCACTACCACCGGGACTGGTGATTAATACGATATCAGAGCCATATTTATTTAGATAACCTAAAAATTAGGTATACATAAATTTATTTTCAGAAGGACTTTTCCTTTCGGAAAGATTGTATGATGTGTTTAAACTACGGTAAGACAACTGACAAACCGTAATATGCTTTTTAGCATAGATAAATACCTGCTAGTCAAATTAGGGACATCCAAAAATTAATCGCTTTTTTGCAACTCCAAACAGTTGGTAACGCAATATTTACAAAGGAAAGCATTCCATGAGCAACTTACAACTTTACTTTGCTAAAGCTTCTACTTTCTCTCAACGTACGCGTGTCGTGTTGCTAGAAAAAGGTATTGACTTTACCCAGGTTGAAATTGATTTACAAAACAAACCAGAAGGTTACACGCAGATTTCCCACTACGGCAAAGTTCCAGCGATTAAGCATGGAGATGTTGAACTCTATGAGTCTGCAATTATCAATGAATATTTAGAAGAGGTTTTTCCAGAACCATCGTTATTACCTGATGATCCCGCACAGAAGGCGATCGCCCGCATCTGGATCGACTACGCCAATACTCGCTTTGTACCTGCATTTAACAAGTTTTTACGTGGTAAAGATGCCCAAGAACAAGAACAGGGACGACGAGAGTTTACAGAAGTGCTGTTGTATATTGAGCAAGAAGGATTAGCCAAGTTATCTGGGGATGGGCCTTACTGGTTGGGGGAGCAGTTTAGTTTAGTGGATATCAGCTTCTATCCTTGGTTTGAACGCTTACCCGTTTTGGATCACTTCCGCAGTTTTGCCCTACCAGCAGAAACACCCCGTTTGCAAACATGGTGGAATGCTGTGCGCGATCGCGATTCAATTCAAGTAGTAGCAAACCCTGTGGATTACTACGTGCAGAGATTTGCCAAAGTTCTCGGTCAACCTACCCCCGTTGGTGCTGCCCAATAAGGCAGAAGGTGGGGAAGGTACATGATTTTAACACGCAATGAATTGAAATTGACCTTTTCCCGACTTTTATCAAAAGTTGGGTCAAACAATCAGGACAAAAACTATGAGCCTAGATAGCCAAGTTCTCGACAGACCGATTTCTCAGAATTTGCCATCCGTAGAAGCTAACCTCACTTACCTAATTCCGATGGCAGAAAAACTGATTAACTACACTTATGAACCACCAGCAGGGATTCCCCGCTCGAATGGAACTTATCAGACACACAAACTACCAATCTATAATGCTCGCTCTATCTCTAAAAATATCTTGTTAGATCGAGAAGGATTTGCATTTACTAGGCATCAGACTCATGTCAGTAACTTTTATGACGAAGACGAAGTACGCCGTGTTTACTACCCAGAAGCAGAGCAATTATTAAAAGATGTGACGGGTGCAACTCAGGTGGTGATATTCGATCATACCTTGCGTAACGCTGGTCAGTCCAAGCCGGGTGAAAATAATATTAAAGAACCTGCCAAGCAGGTACATAACGACTTCACCGCTAAATCTGGCTACACTCGTGCCCGTCGAGAATTAGCAGCGCAGGGAATAGAGAATATTGATACTCTATTGCAACAACGCTTTGCGATTATTAATGTTTGGAGAGCGATCGCACAACCAATCCAAGAATCACCGTTAGCAGTATGTGATGCCCAAAGTATTGGTCCCACAGACCTTGTAGCAGGTGATTTGATGTACCGCGATCGCGTCGGCGAAACATACGGAGTCACGTATAATTCCCAACATCAATGGTTCTATTTTCCGCAAATGCACAGAGATGAAGCGTTATTTATTAAATGTTTCGACTCTGCCGAAGACGGGATAGCGCGTTTTGCAGCTCACACAGCTTTTGAAGACCCCACCAGCCCAGCAGATGCCCCTCCACGGGAAAGCATCGAACTACGGACATTCGTTTTTTACCCTGCATAGATGCGCTCTTGTCCTGATTTCACAACAATAAGCTGTTGTACCTTTAATTTGCATAAAATGGGGATTGGATAAGTATTGTATTTACTGCCATGCCAGCTAGAGGTTTTCTCACACCGGGTCAACAAGAAAATTTACAAAAAGCCGTCAGAGAAAGTGCGGACAAG
>NZ_JACJQM010000320.1:0-3405 GCF_014696655.1 Nostoc sp. FACHB-888
CTCCCCCTCACAATGATTATCATTTTAATATTGAGTGAGATTTAATTTCCTCAAAGCCTTATGTAGTTTGAGTCTTGGTGTATTTCATACTGATTCAGGCTCGTCAATATTTAGATGCGTTTGCCCTGGAAAAACAGCAGGATAATCTGCTTCGTTAGCGAGATAATTGTCAGGAGCTACATCGTGACGGATTAACATTTCACATATAACCGGAATGGGTTGCCTAACGTTCCGCTTCACCCGCCGCAGATAACTTCCGAATAGTCGGGTGCAAGTGGATTGGTATACTGCATCTACACATTCGTAACCTATTTGCTGAGAACGGGTTGCTTTGTCGCTGCCAGTTTTTCTAATAACCCTGCTGCAATAACAGGAGAATTATATAAATCAATCTCCATCTTCATTTCCTGTGCCTTTTGTTTATAGCGTGGTGATGCCAGCACTGTTTTCACTGCATTACGAATTTGAGTAGGTGTTGGCGTACTGGTTTTAAGATTGATTCCTACACCTGACCACTCAACTCGCGCACAAATTTCTGGTTTTTCTTCCGTTTGCCCGGCTGCAACCATTGGAACGCCATTTGCTAAAGCGATCTGAACACCGTTAAAACCGCCATTTGTAACCATCACATCAACATGAGGAAGAAGATGGGTATGAGAAATGAAAGACTCAATCCGAACATTTGCAGGAATGGGATCAAGGTTAATTGCTTCAATTGGTTGTCCGCCTGTTGTCGCAACTACTAACACATCCTCGTCGACTAAGGCTTGAATGGTTGGCACTAGTAGATCATTGGCTTGTGTTGCAACCGTTCCTTGTGTTACATGAACTACGGGTTTATTAGCATTGAGGTCTGCCCACCAAGATGGAGCGGAAAAGTTTGTGGGTACTGGTGGAAGAAAGGTTCCAATGAAATGAACTTGAGGTGGAAGCTCGCGGCGTGGGTATTCAAAAGATGGCGTTGTACCCTGTAAGTATAGAAATGGCGATAGAGCAGCACTGAAAAAATCTTGCTTTTTTGCAGATAGGCTAACACTTTCTCGCGTTTGATCAAGATGACGCGTTACATCTTTCATGAGTACATTTCTAAACAGCCAATTCAAACCGCGCGTCTTCAGTTGTCCCAAGGGTGAATAATCGGGTTGCAACCCTAAACCAAAAGGCGCAGTGTCTCGACTGCTGAAGGGTAAAGCTGACATACCGAATGCTGCCCAGGGTAATCCTGTTTTCTCATGAAGCCATGATATTCCTAAGAAGAAGACATCACAGAGCAAAATATCAGCCGGGAACTCTTTCAGAATATTTGTTAAATCCTGTAGCTGTGTAACCGCAGCATCAATAAAACCGTGCTTCAGATAGAACTTAAACTGGTTAAAACCTTTTAAGGCATTCCTTTGTGCGATCCACTCTGCCGGAATAGTTTCTGGCACTGTCAAGTCAATACCTCGACTGATCGACACATGATTTGCACCTGTAGCTTCCACCTTTTCTTTCAATCCCTTTCCGGTGTACCACCAGACTTCATGGCCTTGCTGTACCAACTGTTGAGCAATCGGTAAAGCAGGGCTAACGTGTCCAGTTGCTGCAATCGTGCCAATCAAAAATCGAGCCATAAGAAAATTATGAATTAAACGTTTATTCCATAAGCATGAAGCAGAATCTATCAGCTTGTCAAGCATGAATTAAACGTTTATTCCATTCTCAGGTAGGATGGGAGCATACCCTGAAGAATGAGTAAAAACAATTGGGACGTTCAGACATATCTTCTCTATCAAAGTCAAATCGAGTAACTCGTGATGCAGAAGCGACAAAGCTGCAAATCCTTGATGCAGCAGAAATTGAGTTTGCACAGCATGGTTTACACGGTACAAGAGTTGATCCGATTGCAGAACGGGCAGGAGTCGCCCCACGCATGATTTACTATTATTTTGAAAGTAAGGTTGGGTTATACCAAGCTGTTTTGCAACGCCCAGCATCGCTACTCCACAATGTTTTTCAGGAACTTGACTTGGATCAATTGCCGCCGGATCAAGCGTTAAAGTTTTTGATTCACGCCACAATTCAATATGAAACATCAAATCGATGTAGAGGAATGCTCTTATTTCAGGAGGCGATTCAAAATCAAGGACGGTACTTCAAGCTCACAAACTGGCAAGAACCTATTAGCCAGGTTACAAAGGTTTTAGAACGGGGCATGAACTCAGGAATATTTCGAGAAGTCGATGTTCAGATGACGACACTCAACATTATTGGACTCTGCACGTTTTATGCAAATGCTTATGAAAATGTAAAACACCTCGATCCAGATCAAGACTTCCTCGATCAGGAGATGATTAATCGTTACACACAGGCAGCAATTCAACTTGTTTTAGGCGGTGTTCAGAGCAACTCAATTGTGCAGCCTTCAGAATGACCCTCATCACTGCTTTCCAGCTCCAGAACACTCAATAACTTTTCTTCCACAACAGTAAGATAGGGACGATTCAACTTACCCAACGACTGCAACAGACTTTTGACTGTCTCCAAAGAGCGAATCTGAATACACCCGATTGATGCGATAAGCCTAACGGCATGGCTTCGCTTACCGCTAATCTCCTGAACCTGCTGACACTCCTGGGGCAGATAGTTGAAGGACTTCAGATGCTGCAACCCAACGACATACTCGCCATCCCACATTTTAATTATCACCCATCGTTTCAACTAGGTGAGGCATTGTGTAATCGGTTTGGTATTAACTATGTTACCGAAGTTCGCACGAATGAAACAGGCACATTATTAGAATATGGGGTGTGTGTGGATTCGCTGCATCAGGAGAGCCAAGCCCGATTCAACCCTAACGACTGGGCAAATGATGTCATAATTATTGATGAATGTGACCAAGTTTTCTGGCATTTGCTCAACTCTGGTACGGAAGTGCAGAAGCGTCGGGTATCTGTTCTCAAAAACCTCAAACAACTGGTACAGAATGTTTTGGGCAGCAGTCACGGAAAGATTTATCTCTCAAGTGCCGATGTTTCCGACACAGATGTCAAGTATGTTTTATCACTTGCTGGAGAATATCGGGTTAATCCCTTCGTTATCGTCAACAATTATCGTCACGTAGCAGGCAACTGTTACAACTACTCTTTTGTAACAATGGGCTACTCTTGCTTTAATCAACTAGCCACTGCATTAACAAGTAACCTATCGATATAAACCGAAAACTCCCAAATAACATCACCCATGTTACTGCCATCAGGATAAAACTTAACCACTTATTATTGTGGTAAAATTTCCGCGCTTGCCAAATAATAAATCTTACTATCCCATCTTCCGCACTTCAAAAAGTATTATAAATAATACAAAAATAGTTACTAAGAATATTCATACTATTAAGTATTAATACTGGTAATAGTTATTGGCTGG
>NZ_JACJQM010000321.1:0-3398 GCF_014696655.1 Nostoc sp. FACHB-888
TACGGGATATTGCCGGGCTTGTAAATAATTACATTGGGCGAAGGCGTGTCAATTTCGGGTAAGGGCTTTGGTGTTGGTGGGGCAAAAAATCCTTTAAATATTGAAGAAAATGGAGCGATCGCTTGCTTCAATAAATTTTGGAAGCTGCTCAAGTCCTCTCTAACTCGCCCAAGCTCCCACTGTTCACGGCTAATTACTCCTTGGTCGCCGAGGTTATATTCATACTGCCGTTTAGGGAACCGAAAGCCATACTGTTTGGCAATGTGAAACAGTGTGCCGATTGAGATTCCCCCACGCCGAAAACTGCGAATCTTAGCGCGAATGTTCCAAGTTGAACCCTTGATGCTGGGCGACCACTGCTCGGCTATGATTTCCGCATCTGTTGCCCCATAATGATTAACCAGTGCCATCAACACCTGACGGCATTCGTCGTAGTTACCGCTTCCTGGGGTACGTGGTGGGATGAATGAAAGTGCGTTCTGGATTAGCTGGTCAATGTCCCAGCCTTCAGTGAGGGAAATCTCACGCCACTCTTTACGCCGTGACTCAATTTCTTGGATTCTTAGCTGATACTCCTCCCGTTCATGCAGCGCGATCGCTATCGCTTCACTTATCCATTTTGCTGGTAAAGTGGCTTCAGGGTTGACTAGCGGGAATTCTGCTTCAGTACTGCCGTAAAATACACGGGAAGCGTCTTTACAAGCTGGGTCATGGGGCAACTGCTGCATGAGGAAGCGTGTACAAGCTTCTACAGTATCAGCGCCTTGGACATATTCGGGGAGAAGGAAAATCAACCGGAATTTATGCCAGTCTGGTTTATGACTGGCAGTAGTGTAAATTAAAGCACAGTGTTTTTTAATGAAGGGATGGGCTAAGGCTTCTTCTATGGTTAATTGGTGATCGTAAACTTTGATAGAATTTCCATTCTCGTCCTTGATTGGTTTACCCTCAGTATCACGGGCGACATCGGAATTATCAATGTCGAGGAGCAACCATTGAGAACCGATAACATTAGCCTTACTGCGCCATTTACCACCCAATAAGCCAGCACAGATGGCGTGACCTGCTTTAATATGTTGCTGGACATCGGCTAGAGTGCCTTCTACATCAATGAAGTTACCGGCCAGCTTCTTAAAGTCCCAGTCTTTGTTTGTACCAGTGGCGTTAAACGCAAACTTGATTATGCGACTCTCAATCAACTCAAGTTTTGTCTTTTCAACAGAAAAAGTTTCTGATTCAGCTGCTGACTGTGCTGATACTGAGTGATTAAATTGTTGTAATGGTGACATGATAGCTATTCCTCCTGAAGTGTGTTGGAGGAATTGGAGCTATCCCGAAAGTAATCTTATATACAAACGTTCAGAAATATAAGAACAAAATTACATAAAATTCCTGAAACGCTGTTTACATCTGGTAAGCCAGTGTTACATTGGCTTTACACCGAATCATGTACGATAAAATTACTATTAGGGATATTAATTAGGCCGTTCAAACCCGATAACCCCAATTCCCTTTGAAAACCCTGCTGTCCTACCGGGACGCGGGGTTTTCGTTGTTTTGCCTATGAATACTTGGCTAAATTCGCCTTGATAAACTCGATTACTTCCTCCTGTTGAATAATAAATGCAGTGCCTTTTCTTCTAAGAGCCAGAATTTTCATACTTCCAACTTCAGAATAAAGGTGTGAATTGTGATCAATAGCCGCCTTGGTGGGAGGCCATAAGACCAAAACTTTTGCTGAGGGCGTTTTTGTAGCTTCACGGGAAGACATTGCAAACAAGTCTCTGTTCTTGCTTAACCACTTCTCGTAATCTGCTAACTCAAGCAGTGGGCAAGGGTTCCACACTTTTAGTCCATGCTTGTCTTTCCTCTTGATCTGCAAAACCTCTCTGGCTTCGTTGTAGACAATCTCCTTATCTCCTATTGAGCGAATGGAGATAAACAGGTGAATTTTTCGCTCAAATCTCACAAACAAGTCGATAGGGTTCTTATCTTCTATCTTCAGCACCGGAAAGACTTGTATTCCTTGGTTTTTAAACTCATCCAAAAGCGAAGTTGTTAATTTTTCCAGCCTTGCAAGTTTTTGAATTCTTACCAATGGCTTGTAAGCCAATGCAAAAGCTGCCCAGCCCACTGGAGTAATAAAGCTGCCTGTAGCAAGTGCTGTACCGCTAACCGCTAGAGCCAAAGCGGATTCATAGTCTTTCGCCTCCCTAATCATCTCTAACGCCGCTTCATTGTGCGGCGGGAGTTGAAAATCGCTTGGTAGGTCTTTCTGGATTAACATTGGCTAAATCAAAAATTGTTTTGGCTGCTGACTAATCTCTCATCCGTTATAGTGTCAAATTTATCCTCATCTAAACTATCTAGTTGATTTTTACTAAGGAATGTGTCTTGCTTAGGCTAAGTTCCACCGAAAGTGGTCGTCCTAATCTTCATCCTGCTTTTTTGATTTATTTGTTTTTGTGTGTCTTGCCGCGATCGCTTCGGAAGCAAGAATTTTTACCATTTGACTCATAGAGCGTTTTTCAGTTTTTGCTTCAGCAGTTATCAATTCATAGAGTGCTAAATCATCTTCATCAGTGAAATAAATATTTAGTCTAGTTCCTGTGGGCATCGTAACACTGTCTGGTGTTGGAATAACCCTATTCTCAGTCTAAACCTCTTACTTGTCACTGGTGTTATGTAGTGTTATGATAACACTATAAGCCAGAAAACGACACAAAACAAAGGCAAGTGAAGCCAGAAAGTGAAGTTAAGGCTAACCAATAACTGGATAACTGGATTTGAGTCTATTTTGTTAAAAATGGGCTTTAATTCCTACAATTAAAGACTTTAACAATTATCTGAACCATGACAGCTATATATTCCAATGCCAAAAATTGGCAAGTCCTTGCAGACTTGTTAGCCAAATCAGGGCTAACTGACCTTATCGCCGGAAAAGACTCAGGTGCAGGGTATGGCAAAGCAATCATCGGTGATTTTTCGATCATGATGCCTGCCGTATACTCACTAGTTCGCAACCGAAACATCATGCACCACGAAACCATCTCAAAAGATGGGGCATGGGTGCGTTATGTAGAAGGAACGCGCCTAGACTTGAAAGACGTTCAATTCTTTTGGGGCAGTGCGGCTCTAGCTCAAAGTGACCACACCCTACTGCACGAAGATAAGGCGAAAAAAGCAGAACTGGCACTAGAAAGCATCCTTGCAGACTTATCAGTTCTGAATATTCCCGATGGGGTCAAACTTTCAATTAGTTTGAGCAATCACAACCCAGAACGCTGGGGCCAAGAGGGGTGGCCGCCGAGATACGTGCAAAATGGGACACGTTGTAAAGAAATGTTAAGAAATCAGGTTGAAACCATTGATTTTAGGTTCAGTCGAGCCAGAAATTT
>NZ_JACJQM010000322.1:0-3391 GCF_014696655.1 Nostoc sp. FACHB-888
CCCTGGTCACAATTCGAGCGGGTGACTAAGCGATATGTCTTAGTAAGTGCGTACATTCTTGGGTTGTTTGTCGGGTATTTTAGTTAGTCTAACTCTGGGCCGTCAGAAGATGGCTCGTTTTGTCGTTGCTGTGGCAGTGGCTGTTGCTGTTGTTCTTGCACTCTTATATCAAAGTTGATCAGCTTTTGTGTTTCTTGTGGTGAAAGGTGATTGTGTATTACTTTGTATTCTTCGTTATCATCTACTTTATAAGCACTAAAAGCCGATTGATTATCACTTTTGCGCCAAACAGTCAGACGCTGCATACCTTCTCTCATCAACAAATTTAATTGATAAGCCATGCCTTCATAGACTCGACCGCCAATAGTATCTTGTCCCTTTGTAACGATAATATTCATTAGTGCAGGAATGAGAGACTTTTTAACAACCTGATTATTTTCAGTCTCAACCGATTTTGACTGTTGGCTGTCAACAAAAGGCAGTTTGCGTTCTTTAGTTTCTAATATCTGCTGCAAGAATGTCTTTTTCTTTTCATTGATCAAATCTTCAACTCTTGTTGAGTTGTTTATATCAGGTGTTTCCTCGGATTTATTTAAACCAAATTTTTGAGCGTACTCTTGGTAGTATTTTTCCTTAAGGGATTGCCTGTAATCTTCAGTAATTTGAGCATTTTGGGACAGGTCTAAAGTATTTCTCACCTCACCAATAATATTTTCGCGCTGTGTGGGGTCTAGTGCGGGGGTTATTGACGGTGAAGGTGGGTGTTTCTCCATCATCAGCGCCAGTCTGTAGGCCATTTGGTTGTCAGAAAAGCCACTGTTGCGGTTGATGATAGTAATGGTTTCGGCTACTGAGCTAGATTGCATAGCGATTACAATTCTAATTCCTGTGAATTAGTAGTAGGTTGTTGTGGAGTGTGAGATTTCTGGGAATGTACTTCAACCTTGGGCGTATAAGTATTGTTAATAATCTGGCTACGAGTATTGAGCAAATCTTGAATCATATCACTCAAAGGAGGAAGTGAGATATTCGTTTGCCCTTTATTGTGCTGCTCGAATTGACTTTGAAGGAGAATTTTCTGGTAAAGTTCACGTTGCTCCCCAATAGTCAGCTTGCCAGTAGTGACAAGTTTTTCCCGTAAAGGGTTGTTGTACTGATTGGCAACACTAGACCAAGTATTATTAGTTTCTAAACCTTGCCAATGAGAGGCAATGTCAGGGTGAAGAGGCACGGGTGTATCACGTTTTGGGTCAGAATAAAACTGTGGCTGTGCTTCTTTTTGAACGTGCGATCGCAAATCATTAACAATGTGGGCTAATGGTGGAAGCACAATATCAGTACGCCGAAAGTGATTTATCTCGCTCCAGGCAAGATTTTGAATCTGCTGGTAGAGTTCACGCTGTTCACCAACAGTTAATTTTCCAGTTTCCTGAATTTTAGATTGAAATTCTAAATGTCCTTGCGCTACAGTCTCATCACTTGAACCATCTTTTTCTAACTGCTCCCAATATTGTTTTAAAACTGGATGTAGTGGTAGCACAGCGTTATCTAAGTTAGAAGAAAGATTGGATCGTTTTGTTGGTTGTGATGGTGTTGTGCTATTAGGTGTAGTTGAGTGTGATACAGCGTTCTGTTGTTTTGGAGAATTAGAGCTTACTCCTTGTAGGTTTGATTGTGTCTTGCGATCTGGTGCGTTGGGCGTAGATTGAGTAGATTGGTGTGACTGATCATCGTTTAAATTACGGTTAATTTCGGGGTGAACGGGCAAGTCGATGTCACGAGTGTCTGTCGGGTTGCCAAATAATGCTTTGTAATTAATATGCAGTTTTTGAGCCAACAGTCTTAACTTCTCCAAATCAGCTTCAGTGATAGCCATCGCTTGGACTTGATGAGTCATACCAGTGTCAGTTTTCTCAAACTGAAAGCGAACAGCTTCCCGATTTGTACCATTGTGTTCAGTTTTGAGTAATTGCAGAGTAGATGTATTGTCACTAGTTTGCCGAAAAATAATCCGGTAATTGCCCAAGGTTAAGTCGTCTTTCTCGAAGCTAGTAATAGTTTGTGTGAGAATTTTTAATACCTCGTTTTCTTTGAAACTTTCTAAAATATTGTGTGTGCCTTTAGGAGAGACTGAACCAACGACAGAAGCTATTTTGCGAGGGTCTTCATCAACGGAGGGCAATTCTTTACCAGCTTTGAGGTAGTCAGCCACTAACAAAAACTCTTGCCTTTCAATAGGCAGAATGTTAATTTGTTTTTCTCTCCAAATTTTTTGTTCAGACTCTATTTCTGTGTAAGAAAGTTTAATATTGCCTACGTGTCCCCATTTATCAGCTTGAAAAGTCATTAACTCTACATCATCATGACGACGAGAGATACTGTATTTATCAGCGCCATGATTCTTAATTACAAAAGCATCAGCATGGTAGATTTTGCCACTGGTCTGCTGTTGTTCATTTTTAGCCTCAACACCATATTTTTTTAACAAAGTATAAGCAGCAAAAGCTATTTGTTTATTCTCGCTAGCTTCTAGACGCTTTCTAAAAAAATTAGGCTCATAAAGTGTAACATTTTCTTTTTTAGCCCAAGAACTAATGCTTTTTGTGTTTTGTGAAATTACAGGCGATTCAGGTGCTTGGGCTGACTCTGGGGCAACATCTACATGAATAATGTCTGAATCAATAACTTTTATATCTATAATTTGTGAACCAAGGTCAATAGGTGATTTAGCACGACTTTTTTTAAATACACCAATGTTTGGTTCTAATTCGGGAGCATCTGTCACAGTAGAATCTCCTTTTTGTTGATCAATTGTTTTGACTGTGCCATCTTTGAGCTTGATAGTAAAACGTAAGCTATCAAGTTGATTTTGATGCCATTCTTCTAGAGCTATAGCCCCGGCAGATAGCTTTTCAAAACTTTCTCCTCCCTGCGTGACTATAAAATCATCTACACCCTTATCTGGCCCTGGCAGCGTTACTACTTTAACGACAGCACCAAATTCTTGTAATAAGCTTCCTGTTTTCCAAATATCTCTTTGGATATTGAGCTTAGTTTCAGGCTTAGTTTCATAATCAAAGCAGATTTTGATTTCTCTACTCGAAGTTGCGAAAACAGCTAACTCATCAGCCAGATAGGAATCACCAATTTTCTTGCCCCACTCGTTTTTAGGTGAGCGATAGCCGGAGGAAATTCCCGGTAGTCCGATGGCTGCGTGACCATGTGATAGTAGACTAGCCGCCTTCTTCGCACCCTCTGTAATGACAAGTGGGATATTGTGTTTGCACACACAATACCAAAAACCACTCAAGCGATCGCTATCGCTGGGGTTTACTCCAGCTTTTGAGTAAATATTTTGGGCAATCACGCCTGGGACATCTAGCAAGAAAAT
>NZ_JACJQM010000323.1:0-3364 GCF_014696655.1 Nostoc sp. FACHB-888
TTGTAACTTACTAGCAGCAATTTATAACTATGAGTTAAATTTAGCAATTCCAAAATGCAAACCCTTGACTATAACATAAAAGTAATTTTGCAAGAGGTCTATTAAAAGAGATAGAAAGCATTTGGTTAGTGGTAGCAAAAAATCGTCGGGTGAATCGGGATTGGGAAGCTTTAATGCAGCGTCATCCAGAAAACACTCTTCGCTGTTATGAGGATTTATGTACTGCACCAACCACTAGACAGCCAGGGCGTGTTTTCCCTTTGAAGGGCAAACTCTACAAGGGGGCATGGGAATACGAGGTGACAAAAGGGGACAGAGTATTTTACGTTCCTGATAAACAACAGTTGAAAGTCATTGTCTACTACGCAGGCAAACATCCAAGTCCTGCACCCACACCGTAATTCGTGCCAATAAGGAAGAGTGGGCTACAAATATACGTGACTGCTGTACATTCATGAGTATAATTTAGACCAAGCCAAAAAGTCAGAAAACCAGAAAACCAGATTTATGGTTTACCAGATTTATGTCAAGTCAAAAGAAAATTATTACTATCACTGGGTATAAGGGTGGGGTGGGGAAAAGCACTACAGCAGTGCATCTTGCAACCTTCTTTAGTGAGCTAGGTAAAACAGTCCTTGTAGACGGCGACCAGAACCGCACCGCCCTGGCGTGGTCGAAACGCGGGTCATTCCCCTTTCCTGCGGTGGACGAACGCCAAGCCCTCAAAGTAATTGCTGATGCTCAATTTGTTGTCATTGACACTCCGGCTAGACCTGACTCTGATGATCTAAAGGAATTAGCCAAAGGCTGCGACCTTCTAATACTGCCAACAAAGCCCGACATTGTAAGCCTTGAGCCAATGCTCTTGATGGTAAAAGATTTGGGTGAGGCAAACTATCGCTGCTTGCTTACTATTGTTCCTCCCTATCCCAGCAGAGAAGGTGAAACACTGCGTCAGGATTTGTTGAATGGAGGCATCCCCGTATTTCAGGCAATGATCCGGCGTACTGTCGGCTTTGAGAAAGCAGCAATGGCTGGTGTCCCCATTCGTGATGTAGACGACTCGCGTTTAAAAACAGCTTGGGCTGATTACCTTGCACTAGGTAAAGAAGTTATGGAGATTTTGAAATGAGCAAGTACGGTGATTTGATTAAAAAAGCCAGAGAGACGGAACCAGAAAACCAGAAAGCCATAAATACATCAGACCAGACATCTGGTTTACCAGAACCGAAGCCAGAGCTTGAACAGATGGTCAATCTGTGCGTCAAAGTCCCTATATCCCAACGTCGCTACTGGATGTCTAAAGCCAAAGAGCAAGGGATTACTGTAACCTCAGTTATTGTTGAGGCGCTAACCCAAAAGTTTGGAGAACCAGACAACCAGAAAGCCAGAAAACCATAATAATGATGGAGAAGGGGCGGCAGGATAGACATGGAAATGAATTTAGGAGAAACGTTTCTCCTAACCCAAATTCAGCACAACCAAATGACATTGGTCAAGGTATTATCCTTAAATATCATTACCGTTGCACTCCGATGATTGCTAATTTTTGCGATCGCTTGTGCAATTACGGCATGATCATCAAAACTGAACCAAAAGCTTCTCGGTTAGGTACTAACTTGATTGCTTGCAATGTAGAAGGAAAGCTGGAGAACAATATTAATTGGGCAGAAGTTGATGTGGTAGAAAAGTTGATTCAGGAGTTGTTAGCGGCGGGTTATTGCTTAAATTCTCCTGACTCTGACAACACAATTGGCGTGATTTCACCTTACTGCCGTCAAGTAGATGCGCTGACTCAACGTTTAAAATCTCGCTGGTCAGATTTTTCCCCCAAGAGCATTGGCACAGTTCACACATTTCAAGGGGGTCAGAAATCAGTGATAATTTTCTCGACTCGCCAATGCCAACCAACTGATAGTCTCTGGTTTATCAATCGTCGGCCTAATTTACTGAATGTGGCTGTTAGTAGGGCGCGAGAACTGTTTATTCTGGTGGGGAATTTGACAAGGCTCTCTGAAGGGGGGCATACCAAAGATTTAGTAAAATATATTAAGCAATTTGGCGAGATTCGATAATTTCAAGAAAGCGCAAATGCCAAAATCCAACACCTTTGAAGAAAAATATCCCTATATTTCACGATTTGTAGAAGAACACGGCTGGATTGAAATTGGAGAGAGCGAACACATTAACTCCTTTGTTAGAGCCTATGATTTTGGTGGCACTGTTTATGAAGGCAAGGCAAGTTACCGGAGTATAGAAGCGGCATTGCAAGACCTAGAGACAGCTATCAAAGCCAACATGGAAGAAAGGGGAATTTAAAATGAAATCTTCAATCTTTGCCATCCAAAAATATAGGTAAAACACCTGAAATTTCAACGGTAAAGACAGAAATTGAGCAAAATCTGAACTGAATTTTGTCTAGTTTACTTTCTACTGCCTCTAGAATTGCTGACAAGGTGGGTGTAGCTCAAATAGATTGTCTGTTTCATAGTGCTATAAAATAACACCAAGCTCATATAAAAGTTTAGTCAAGCTGCAACACACGTTAGGTTTAAGCGATGGGACGAAACGCCAAAATCCGGAAGCAACGCAAAGACTCAGCCGTAAAAGAGGTATCCTCTCTTCCACAGAAACCTTTACCAAAACGACAGAGTGAAAACACATCCTTCTGGGGAAAAATTGCCGCTTCGTTAAACCCATTTAAAAAAGTAGATAAATATCAAGCTTGCATGGACGCACACGACTTTTTTGAAGAAAATCAGGTTTTAGTGGGTGCGACTGCCTGGGAAGGTTATCAGCAACAGGGTAAAGGACTTGTGTTAGTTCAAGGCTCAGACTCTTCAGCGACCAAAATTGAGTACATCCCACGTAAATTCCTCAAAAAATCCATGCGTCAACATGATGTTGCTCCACAAGATACACAAGCAATGGACAACATGATATCGGTATATGAGCCAACAAACAGTGTAGTGATGGCCTACATCAACACCGTAGGTGAAATGTCTATATCCATGTCACCCCAAAACGATCCTACCCCTGAAGATTGTTACCGCATGAGCCAGCAGACAACATAATTTACACTTGACTTTGTGCCTTGACAGTTAAGACCCTTCTTTCATTGAGGTCACTGTGCCAAACAAAAAAGTTTTTTGTACAAGTAGGAATCTGTTTAGCCAATGCCGAGCAAGGAAGTTTCCCAGCATGGGCAGCCCCTTGGGGCTGCCGAGATCAACCACAGAGTATATGCGATTCTCTGCGCTAAGGCACTTAGGTAGGGTCGGGGTGTGCATTACTGCAACACCCCTCCCATCCGAAACCGTGCTTGCGACTTTCACCGCACACGGCTACTCAGTGTGTTGTCCAT
>NZ_JACJQM010000324.1:0-3254 GCF_014696655.1 Nostoc sp. FACHB-888
CTCAACTGGGAAAGTTATTGTATTGGCAAGAAACCAATAGCTCAAGAAATTGCCCTTGTGCATAATTCCATCAGCGATTGGTGGAAAAAAGGATTGCCTAAGAACAACTTACTAGAAGTAGCTACGTCTCATGCACTCGATCGCAATCAATTGATGATGGAGTCGCAACGATTAATTGAAGCTTTAGGTTGGAAAGAGGAAAAGGGCAAACAGTATCTCATAGATAACTATGGCAAAAAAGGAAGACAGTTATTAACTAACGAAGAATTTGCTAACTTCGTCAACAAATTGCAGTCTATGCAAGCAAATTATGACGATGAAGTTGGTTACTGGGAGGATGTGCCTTCTTAATAACCAAATACTTACAGCGCTTCCGGCTATTATGCAATATAGTTTTCTCCTTGCTCCTCTCCTATCATCGCTTTCAGCTTTTAGGATGTACCTCATAGCTGCCGTAAGTGCTGTATTGAGGTGATTGCAGCAATTGCGTTCGCCTTTATTCTTCCCTACTTGCCTTCAAGTAGGGAAGAATATTTGATCAGTTCTCAAGTTTTATCTACAGCTAATAAAGAAGGGAAAGGGGAACTGGGGTTGGGGAAAAGGTAAAAACCTTGCTTTTCTAAGGATAATTTAATTCATGAATCCCTTACCCCTTTCCCCCTCTTTTGATTGGGCTGTATTTCAATCATTTAAAATACCCCCATGACTATTACAATCGTTCACCCCAGTATCGAAAACTTACAGCAGTTTTCTGACTCGTTCGACATTGAGAAATTATTGCAATCTAAGGGAATTCTGCCGTGGCTTTTAGCAAATGGCTGGAAGCAGGACGATGAATCGAGTTTGATTGCAAATATTATCGATGAGTCTACAAGCTTGGATGAAGTTTGGGACTCCAAAGAGTTTGATTTTAAGGCTCTGCCTGATGAATTAAAAGAAAAACTCAATCAAATATTTGAGTATTTCTATCTGTAACATTTGTCACTCTCAATCAATAATTAACGCAGAGGTAACGAAAATGTTGACGAAAGAAGAATCAGATTATGCGTGAAAAACTCTACAGTCAGATTTAATCAGTCTGACTGTAGAGAAAAATCGATTCCACGATAAATTATGGCACACTTCACTGCTACTAAGATGGAATTAAATTTGATTAAAGTTTACGACCCAACACTGTTAAGCTCCTCAAAAGTTTACCAAATCAACGGTACACTTTCCCGATATTTGGGTGATGAAGGTAGTATACAACATCCACAGTATCTATTTGTACCTCTGCCAAATCAAAGAAAAAAAGCCAGCTTTCGACTAAATCGAAACAAACTCATGACTCGCTGTTATGAAGTCGAAGGGATGGTTTATCAAAAGCCTGTGGTACAGGATAATTCACAGCAACTTCAGCTATTTTAAGCCATGTCCATACATAAACCACCAGTCGTCAAAAGACACATTAGGTTACAAAATGGCTCTACAAAAGTAATCTATAGAGCTACTACAGATATTCACAAATTGAGAAATAGTCACAAAGAAAGCTTCGCTGAATTGAAAGTGAAAAATAATGATTGAGGTGAATAATCATGGTACAAGCAATTGACAACCCTATCGTTGCAAATTTCCTAACTGATGCAGTAGTCGAGCGCCACAATTTCTCACAGTTAAATAAAACTCGCATTCGCTTTCGTATCCAGCTAAAGAAAAGTACAAAGTCTGCTGCTCCTAAGTGGGCAGATGTCTTAAAAGCTGAAGTCTCTGAAATCGAATCAGACCTTGTAAAAGTTACAAATTCCGAAGTCGGATTACGCGGAATCAAGGTATTCAAGAAGCTGGATGAAGCTGCTGCCCAATTGAGGCAAGAAATCGCTTCAGTTCAAGAGTGGATGTCTGCTGATACTGGTGACTGGGTTTGTCCGATTGATTTAGCTCCACTCGTTTGGAGCCAACTACTTAATATTAGGGATAACGTAGCTCCCAGTTTACGGAATCAATTAAAAGTTGATTACGAGGCAGGACTTGTAGATTACCAGGAACGGATTGACCAGTTTCTCTCACTCCATACTTGGGAGTTATCGCAGGATAAGCAAGAATCAGTCAAAGCCAACTTGCTAAGAGCATTCCCGACTCTGACCGACCTCGAAGACTATTTGCAAGTCGTTATAGGTCGTCCGGTGATTATCCCAGCATTGTCCGAACAACTGAACCAGCAGCAAGCCGAGTGTCTAGACCAGATTACCAAGTTCATCCAACAGTATGACCAAAATCTAGAGCAAAGGCTACGGGAATCAGCGATCGCTGGTGGTGAACAACTTGCCGCCCAATTGCTTGAAGAATTAAGCGACTGGGAGCCAGGACGCAAGCCCGTACAGTTTAAAAAAAAGATGGAAAAACACCTGATGAAAGTGCGGGTGTTACTGGCAAATGCCTCACCGGAAGCTGGCAGTAGTTTACAGCAGATGATGGAGCATTTGGATTCGATTGTCACCGATCCGGCTATTGAATCAAAAAATCTTGCTAGTGATGGGCGCAGTCAGTTACAGCAAAAAATGGAACAAATTAGGGTCAAACTCCTAGACGAACAGCGCAATCTCCAAGAGCTAGCAACTGGTGAGGTGGGTTTATCGAAAGCTACCGTGATGTCGTTTAAGTTCCGGTAAAAAACAGTTTTGGGCGAGTGCATTCGCCCAAGACTAAGTACCTTAAACGAAAAATGCAGTATACATCTCAAAAACAATACCGCACTTCTACTATAGGGACAAAATTCTCATGTCGCATTTCTCAACAGTTAAAACTAAACTTGCTAACAGTGAATGTCTGGTACAAGCTTTACAAGATTTGAAACTGAATCCGCAAGTTCATGAAACAGCACAATCACTAAAAGGATACTACGGTGGCTCTCAAGGACAAAGCGCTGAAATCATCGTATCTGGTCGCACGATAAAAGCCCGTGCAGACATCGGATTCAAGTGGAATCAGTCAAGCGGCGTGTACGACGTAATACACGACGGTTATGAAACAGTTCCGAAGTTGGGACAAGACTTTTTCAGTAATAAACTAATGCTGGCTTATGGACAGCGAATGGTGAGAGCTAAAGCTGCCGAGTTACAAGAGCAGTTTGGGGAATGTGCGATCGCTGAATCAACTAACGGAAGTGTCCAAACCCTTAGGGGGCTACAAAAAGGGCTAGGATGCAGATAGAATAAGCCTCATCGCTCTTTCTCCTTGTTGGTAGTAAGGACGTTTATTAGGACTGAGTGTCAATA
>NZ_JACJQM010000325.1:0-3246 GCF_014696655.1 Nostoc sp. FACHB-888
TTTTTTCAAAAATCAAATACTAGTCCTATATCTTGTCTATATCTTCAAGGAGAAATAGTAATGCATACGAGCGCTCGCATCCCAACCACTGATATGGAAGTCACCAGCATCCGCCTAGAGCGAGAACTCAAAGATAAGCTCAAAGAAGTAGCTGGTTATCAGGGATATCAAGCTTTGATTCGAGATGTCCTTTGGAATTATGTTCAGCAAAAATCAGGTGAATGGAAGCCTCGATTTTCCCGAGTCGACATTCGAGCTAGTATCGCTGCCACAGCTCAACAAGAAGAACGCTGTGTACTCACAGGTCAACTAATTCAATCCCAAGAACCGATGTTGCTAGGGCTGACCAGGAATGGGGATATGGTTCCTTTGAGTGTCGAGAGTTTGGCCCGATAGCCAAAATATTCAGGCAATGCAGTTGAGTTATTTAGCAAAAATAACTCAACTTACTTAACCTGAGTTCGGGTTAAGCCAGAAGCTAAAAAGCTTATTCTGTCAGGATTGAATAAAACTGGAATTGATCAAAGCAGGGATAAAAGTGGAATCATTTTGTCAATAAGGTTCATAAATGAAACTAATCTCAGCAATATGTCTTATTGACAATAGATGAAAACAGAGCTTTAGACCGAACAACGAGAATTCAAAGCTTTTGAGTATTTCTTGTCCCGAACTCAGGTTACTTAAACTCCCACCTCTGATATTGGCGGGAGATTACCAAAACTACGCTTACCGAAAATAGCCAATCTACAATAGAAAGACTTTGACAACTTCAATAAAATAACGGAACATTAATGCCTTTAGAAACTTTTCTAAAGGTGTTAGTAGTGCTGTAGAACTATTGCAGATGACCTATCTACACCGTACCGAAGTTTCAGCTTCCTGCCAAAGTCTGTGCAAAAATAACTCAGTGTGATGGCTCATAGTGGTGAAAAACACACCTACAGCATCCTTAGAACTATCTAATAACCAAGAACCTCGCAGGGTGACTTCCATATATTCGGCATCGCAGGCATAAAGGGTGACAATCTCTGTGTCATCTCTTTTTACCTCAGCCTTAAGCACTTCTACTCCTGGTAAATCAGCAGGAAGCAAAAAGGAGGCGGTGCTAGGTTGAATTGATAAACTTTGCCCAACTCGCAGGGACAAAATCACTCGCTGGGCTACCCATTCTTCTAGCGACAGAGTAAGACATTCTAAATAAAAGCTGCTTTGAGTGTAAGTTAATTTCAGCATTTCTTATGCTCTCCTGCTATTCCAAGCTTGCTTGCATATCTATCCGAAGCTGTTCGGTAAAAGAAATCGCGGGTGGATTGGTGCTTTTGGCTTTGGGAGCAGTTGCATACCAGCTTCAAACAGTGTACATAAACGCATTCGGGTAGTGTCTCCAAGAGTTGCGGCTTGTCGCCAAACATAGCTTTTATGAGAGTTACATCTCTGGCTGTGACTAGCTTATAAAGAACCCCCGCTTCAAGTTTTCGGGGAAGTAGAGGTTAGAATTAACCGAGAAGTTTTCTTGTTAAATCAGGTACTAATTCATTAAAAACATAATATTTGATACACAACAATCCCCCAGCAGGGATATTTATTATTAATAAATATTGGTTATTTAAGAATTATTTATTATTAACAGTTAAGGCAACATCAAATAAGCTTTATATAACAAGTTAATTGCTTTATACTAAATTATCAAGGTAGAATCATGGCAAGTTATATCAGCAGAGATAAAGAGGGAGATTGTGTTCAGCAAATTTTGGGCGTTTATATAAGGGATTCAGAAATAAGCTTTTGGATTGCCCAGTAAAATACACCAAACGCCACAAAAGAGAAGTTGCAAATTGCAAACTTAGAGTCAGAAATTGCAAATTTAAAGTCACTTGTTTCAAGTTTAAAGTCAGAAGTCACAAGTTTAAAGGATCAAGTCTCTAGCCTAGAAGGCGATGTTAGGCAAGTTGGAAGTATTGCGATATTTTGTGTTGGAGCGTTTTGTGCATTGTGGGCCCAGAATACTGGTCGCAACGCATGGCTATGGTTTTTCCTTGGAGTATTCTTCGCTCCAATTACTGTAATAGTGCTACTTGCCAAAAATTCAGCCGACAGAAGGTCGCAGAGATAATATTTAACCTGAGTTCGGGATAAGCCCAAACCCTTGTTACACCGTTGCTTGATTCTGAGATATGTCAACGTGTTTGCGTCGTTTCCGTCAACTAACGCTGAATAAATCTTCTTAACCCGAACTGACGTTTCATTAGTAAAATCGGTTTTTCTAACAAGCCGTGTCCGCCATAAGACTCATTTTTACTCCACCTTTAGGAGCCATTAGAAAACCCCGTCGTGCAGGAGTAACAGGGGCTTTCTCCTCTAATTTCAACTTAGAATTTAAGAGAATTGTCGCCAGATGAGGAAAATGCATTGCCGCCTAGCTGTGCTTATGGCTGAAAAAAACCCAACACTGTCATTGGCTGAAGTTGCCAGAAGTTCTAACATTTCTTACCCAGCTGTTTATCGGCTGTTCACCAACGACTTTAAGCGGGTGGATACAGAAACGATTGAAAAGTTATGTGATTACTTCCGGTGTGACTTAGCTGATTTATTTGAGTTGAGGGAGGTAACAGATGTGGGTAGCTAATTCTGCTTCTCTCTCTTTAATAATCACTGCCGCAAAGTAGTGCATTTTTGAAGAAAGTCTGTATGAGTTAAATAAGTCTTGGGTATAAATTCAGGGATACAATTTGAGGATTAATTTTTGAAGTGTAAACCCTCTTGTTCCTCCCTGCGTTTCCTTAACTCAGTAATTACTCCTGCTTGTAATAAATAGTTAAAACTCACTTGCAACGCGAGCAATCCACTTTAGAGAAATACTATTGAATTAAAAACGTTGGAATGACGAAAAGGCCATCCTCTAGGCGAAAAAAGGATATCCCTGCTTCATCCAGTGACAACACACCGCCTGCTAGCTCTGCTGAGGATATTTTTGAGCCAGAAAACCCAGTTTTAGCGACAATTACGGTTACTGCTGTTGAAATTCCAGAATTAACTGAGCAGGAACAGCGCGATAAGCCTGACGGCATGGCTACGCTTACCGCCTTCACCTAGAGCGCCGTGTGGAACGGGCGTTTTTTGAGGCTGGTAAGGCATTGGCAGAATTGCGTGATCGCAGATTGTACCGCTGTGTGATTCGTTTCTGGTATGGAGCCGCTAGCAACTAGCGGGGTATAACTAGAGTACATTATGAAAGTCACTTTCATA
>NZ_JACJQM010000326.1:0-3246 GCF_014696655.1 Nostoc sp. FACHB-888
CCGTCCTGCTAGAAACGAACCACGAGTCCGTAAACGCCGCCCGAAAGCTTATCCCTTAATGACCAAACCCCGGCATGAATTAAGAAAGCAGTTGCAAACTGTTTAATACACAAGCGTTTCGGCTTTTCTTAGTGCCATTCGGTTCAGGTCATTAGCCAACAACTGGCTGAGATTCAGTTCCTCGACACTGAAGCCTAATTGCTGAATGCTTGATTCGTCTATCGATTTTTGATTGTTTTCAGAAAACCAAGATAATTCGATGCTGCTTCCTGAGCGTTTTCGATCAACAGCAAATGTCCTGCTTTGGGTAATTGAATAATTTGACTCCCTGGAAGACAGCGATGTGAGCGCTCGACATCCCGAATATCATAGATTTTGTCTTCCTGACCCCAAATTGCCAGGGTCGGAACCCGACTGTGAGGCAACTGACAAAGCACATCATCATAAAGATTCACAATGTCCCAAGTCTGTTGATAATCTCGATTACGATTCACATAATCGTTCACTTTCTCTGTTTTGACCTCATCCGGAATCGTAGGAGGAGTCACGAAAAGCAGACTGATTTCTAGATCGAACTGCTCTTTGGTAATCGGAATAAAGGGATTGATGCCCTCAATAATCGATTTCCTGACGCTAGTTGCCCAATTCGTTACGCCTAGCGGTGAACCGATAAAGGCGAGGCTGCGAACTTGGTTGGGATAAAGCTGGCTGTAAAGGGCTGCGATCGTGCCCCCCATCGAGCTACCTGCAACATCAAGGGATTGAATCTTCAGCTGCTCGATAAACTGGTGCAGGAGGGCTACCTGATTCTCTAGTGCATAGTCTTTCACGGTAAATCCAGTACTCTTGGCATAACCGGGTAGATCGGGTGCGATCGCTTGATAGCCTGCTCTAGCCAACTCGCACATCATGCCATTCCACTGCTCTTTCTCGGCAAATAATCCATGCAGCAGTAAAATCGGCTCTCCTGTCCCTGCTCGATTATAGGAAAGCGTTCCACTCCCGATTTGGGTAGAGCGAGTTGCGATGTCACAGGTTGAAGCAGGAGTTGCGCGATTCAGCCAACCAGAGCCAACAAGCACACTGACAACCAGAACGATACTAACTAACCAAAGAATGAACTTTCTCATGAATAGTTTTTCCTGACTATTCCAAATCCCAGGGTAAACGCACCTAAATTTTATTGACAAAAGTCGAAAACCTTTAGGATACAGCGCTGATCAATTCCTCGCTTTTCGCCCAAAGCTGCTTAGCTTTGTTAGAGTCAAGCGCATACGACCTTACGCCGTCGGCAAACGGGTTGGGCGTGTCATTGATCGGCGCAACTGCACAATCTTCGAGATAGTGTCCGCCGATCTCGTCTTTGTCAGCTACGACTGCTGCCCAGACCGATGTCGCGGCTGCCTGCGGGATTTCTTTCAACCCTTTCGGTGGCAGACCCGCTTCGGTGCGCGCTGCGTCAACGGTCTGCAAAAGTCCCTGCAAATCCTCTGGCGAGAAATGGCGGGGCAGGTCCGTGAGACTGTTTCCGGGCATCACCGAAGCAGCCCGAATGCCGCGATCGCGATGCCGCCTGTCAAACTCCACAGCGAACAGGGAATTGGCGGTTTTCGATCGGCTATAGGCGACCCATGGATCGTATGCCTGCTGCTCAAAATTCGGATCATCCAAGTCGATATCGGCACCGCGATGCGCGAGCGACGACAGGACCACCAGCCGTCCATTATCGGCAAGCAGCGGCTCGATTTGATTCATCAGGGCGAAATGACCAAGATGGTTGGTTCCGAACTGGACTTCAAAGCCGTCGATCGTCCGACCAAACGGAGTTGCCATAACGCCAGCGTTAGCGATGATGGCATCGAACGGTTGACCGTCAGCCAACAGTTTATCCGCACAGGCACGAACGCTTTGCAAGGATGCCAGATCGAGATTGATCAACTCCAGGCTGCCACCTCCTTGCGACGCGGCATCACGAACCGATGCAGTGGCTAGCTCAGCTTTAGTGAGGTTCCTGACCGCGCCGACGACGCTAGCGCCGTGAGAGACCAGTGAGCGGGCGGTTTCAAGCCCAATGCCCGACGATGCACCCGTAATGAGAAATCGCTTTCCCTTGAGATTAATGCCGGAAAGCACCTCGTCGGTGGTCGATTTTGCACCAAATTTTTCAGCCATTTCTTTTCCTTTCGTTAATTGTGAGTGTAAAAGTTTTGATCTTTGGCATACCCTACGATCACCGCTCCTAAACCGCGAGAACCACCCGTTACCAGTGCAATGCCTGCAAGTGTTGTCGTCATGATGGACTCCTTTGGATGTATTACTGCTCAATCAAACACTGCGTACTACCGGGATGCCCTTGAGGAACCAACGGCACGGAGAGTGATCGAGCGGATGATGCAGGTCGATCGCTACTTGGTCGCAACGTGTCGCACTGTTGATCGACTACTGCGCTACAAACCCACCATCCACCATCAATGTTTCACCTATTACGAACGATGCCATGTCAGATGATAAAAACAGGACTGCATTTGCAACTTCAAGCGGTGTTCCAACCCGTCCGATTGGGTGAAGTCCTGTTATGTAAGCTTTGGCTTCGTCCTGCCCACCTGTAGCTGCTTCAAACATATCTGTTTCGATAGCTGCTGGTGCAACGACATTGATGCGAATACCCGCTTTGGCATATTGGAGCGCAGCAGCTTTTGTTAAACCGACTACCGCATGTTTACTCGCGGTGTAAAGGGGTACGCTAGGAAGTGCAACTACTCCATTTGCAGATGCCATATTGACGATTGCACCACTTCCCTGTTTCAACATCTGAGCGATTTCATATTTCATCGACAACCAAACGCCTTTGACATTGACGTTCATCATGCGATCGTATTCCGCTTCTGTTTGCTCAATCAATGAGGGATTTTCGCCGACAGTTCCTGCATTATTAAAGGCAATATCTAACCGACCAAAAACGCCAACCGCTTTATCAACCATTGCTTCAACATCGGCTTCTTTCGTGACATCTGCTTGCACAAAAATGGCCTCTCTGCCAGCTTCCTTGATCAATCGAACCGTTTCTTCACCTTCATCCATTCGACGACCCACCACCACCACTTTTGCTTGTTGTTGAGCATAAGCGATCGCAGTTGCACGACCAATGCCCGATGTCCCTCCCGTCACTAAAGCAACCTTGTCTTTAAGCATCATGATAGTTACCTCTTGTTGTGAATGGTTATGTTACTTGCGTCAAAAACTCAA
>NZ_JACJQM010000327.1:0-3245 GCF_014696655.1 Nostoc sp. FACHB-888
ATTGGAGTTTTTTATGAATAAAATCGGTTTACTCATAGCCCTTGTTTTGATAGGTGCGGGTACTGGGGCTTGCCAGTCTGAAGGAGACAAGGTGGCTCAGGCAGAGAATGATTATGGAGCTAAGTTAACTGATGTGCAAAGCCAAAAAGATAAGGAAGTACAGGAGCAAATAAGGCAATATGTAGAGGAGACACCTAACTTATATAGAATAACTTGGAAGGTATGCGGAGATTATAGAAGTAGGAAGCGAGATGGAGTAAGATGTAGCGAAACTAAAATTCCCAAAACTAAAGGATATGTTGATCCCGTTTACGTCTGGGCAGCTAATGGGGTGCAGTTTGTTAATAAGCAACACTTTGTTAATAAATATTGGGCTACAGGATTGTTTGTCAAGTCTAAAGGATGCTTGAACTCAGGTAAGCCAGAACAAGAGCAATTTTATAATGTAAAAAATTTCACCAGAGATAAAACGAATCCTGTTCCTACCGCAGCAAACGTGAAGATTGAACCTCTGTCAAAGCAGGAAAAGCAAACAGTAGTAGAACTTGCCTTTAAGGACGCAGAAGTAGAAAATTATGCGCTGACAAAGTTCGGTGTGTCAGCAACCACAGGATTAATACCCACTGGGAAAACTTGCTTGACTCTTGAAGAATGGAAGAAGACGCAATCGTAAAAATCAGGCACAGTCGCTTCCTTTGATCGCAGTTCAGTCGCGGCGACTTCCTCCATCTCCAGCACAACCAACGCAAGTCTTGTCTTATTCTTTCTTAGATAAAGAAAATAAATTGAAGAAGAATTCAGAATAGCCGAATTCTTCTTCAATTTTTTCTGAGGCGAGATGCCACTTAGTTAAGATTGTGTCTTTGGGGCTACTTCCTAAACTGCTGTTACTATTGTTACCAGCAACTAAACTTAAAGTTTAGGCATTAGTCTAAATTATTACCGACCTATTGCATCAACCTTATCTTGGGAATCGCCTAAGTAGAGATCGATAAATTCGAGCAGCGTGGCTGTTGCTGTTGTGCCTTTCGAGTTGCAACAGGCGATAAACTGCTCCCACTTCCTTTGATCGCAGTTGAAAGATGCTAATTTTTTTTTCCGCCCTGTATTGCTCATGTTCACGTATCATCTAGGTAAGATTGGACTGTACACGCTTGTTAAATCGTGTAATTCGTCATGATAAATTACCTTGATGCTATCATCGCCAAATGTGTCAGCGCATTCTTCAAGCGATGGCGTACTCGCCCGCCGTAGGCGATCGCTTTTGTAAAGAGATGCTACTGCCAACGGCTACCATTAGCGATCAAAAATTATCTCAGGCTTAAACACTTGCAGGATTGCCTTATCTAATTTTTGATCACCGAAATAGTGCGGATAGTACTGAGTAAAAAATAATTGCATTCAGGATAGGGAGTCTGTAGCCCTACTCAAAAGCTAGCTACGGGTAGCGTCTCTAAGAGTTGCCCCTGCTTTTCAGCCCTGGGAAAAAAAATAAATATTAATTTCGAGATTATTACACGAGAAATAATGCATCCTTGCTTCAATCCCCTAAGATAAATCTTAGCGGTTACTCAGCACTTAGCACTCCAAAACTTAAAACTGTTTTGTTCTGATCGCTGATAGGATGATTAACTATCGGGGGTTCGGGGCTGTGAAAATTGACCGTCACGGGAAGGCAAAGGTTTTGTCGCCGGAAGAAATCCAGCGTCTGTTTACTTTGGGGTTAACCACAGTCCGGGATAAAACACTTGGTGCGGTGATGCTTTACACTGCCTGCCGTGTTTCCGAATGTGTCACCCTGAAAATTCCAGATATTTATGACAGCAGAAGGCAAGTCAGATCAGAACTGAACATTCGCAAAGGCAGCACGAAGGGGAAGTTGTCCACTCGTACAATTCCTGTGCTGGATGATCTGCGGCATCACTTGGAACTGTATAAACCAAAAATATCAAATGATAGCTATCTTTTCCCAGGACGCTGGGGGCGCGGCCATTTGCATGAGGATTATGCAGCACTGATTTTTCGGAGAGGGTGCAAACTAGTAGACATTGAAGGCGCAAGCACTCATAGTTGCCGGAGAACTGCACTGACGTTGATGAGCAATGCAGGAATTCCACTGAGAGTAATTCAGCAAATCAGCGGACATCGAAATTTGGAGCAACTGCAAGAGTATCTCGACGTTGAACCCGATCAAGTTCAGCGATCGCAGCGTTGTCGATGCTGACCCCGGTGCTAAAAGATGGTAGCGAAAATGATAGCACTGTTGAAAACAATACTAAGTTGAGGGCGGATTTCTAGATCGGAAAATATAGCAAAGACGATCTAGACAGGAGTTATTCCAGATAAGGGATACAAGTATTTTCCCAAAAAGCCATTGACAATTCCATAGGCAACATTTCAAGCGAAAGCCACTGATAAAAATGACGCATAGATTGCTCTTTATTTACGTAACTCAGTCGCGGCGTAGGCTTTATCCCTCCATCGGCAATACCTCTTCACTTAGCAAGCTGTAAAATTCAGGAACTTGAGATTCGACAAGTCGCAGTTCATTTGCCGCGATCGCTTCAAGTTCCAGCACCGTCTCCCAGCGCAAATCCTCAACCAATCGCTTGAGAATGCCTTTAATTGCGTCTACTCCACGAGAAATGCTAGAGCGAAGTATTTCTACGCAATGGAGTAGCGTAATGCGATCGGTCGGAGGCGACTCAAATTCGGTAGTATCCTCCCCTTGGCAATGGGAGTTCCCTATAGCATCAAGGGGGGGGATGGATACGGGCTGCTGATTTGGGTTTGCACTATACACAGCAGGGGTTTGGGGAGCATAATAGGTTCGATTTTCTTTTTGATTACGCTTCGTTTCACGATGAGCAATTACATGCATTGCAAATTCCAATTGCTCTTTATCTAAAGAGAAAAGTTTCACCTGTTGACCACGTTTACCCTGCTTACGGAAAGTCAACTTTAGCCCCAGTTGCTCTACTAAAGTGGCCAGCAACCAAATAGGTTTACAGTCTAGGGGAATAGTAAACCCAAGAATTGCTTTGACGTGAGCAGCACAATGTATAGCGATGTCCCTCATCTTCAGTAAAGTGGCATCGTCGGCGGTAACTTCATCACCCCTGACTAAAGAAGTGAGAATTTGATCTTGCGGGGAGACAAAATACCCTGAAAAGCTTATAGATTAAAGAATGTGGCAATTTATGGTAAAACAAAAAGAGCCTTTGTTTGCAACAAGCTCTATCTAA
>NZ_JACJQM010000328.1:0-3196 GCF_014696655.1 Nostoc sp. FACHB-888
TTTGGCAAGCTTTGGCAAATATATCAGGATTTAAAAAATGGCAAGCTAACAGATTTGCCAGGACAAACCGTTCCTACTGGTGATTTGACAGTTCTTGTAGGTTATGGTGCAAATGTCTTCAAACTTCCGGATATTCAACACCAATTACCCAGTCAGATTAAAGATTTTGGTGCTTTTCGCTCACCTTTACCAACTGGAGGCGGTCCGCTACTGATTGGTTCGGGTCTGCGGTATGCGGATGATGTGAAAACTAATCCTGCTACTGAGGAAATTGCGGTGCAATTTATTGCAGAAACGCAACTGGCGGTCAATCGTGCGGTTGTGGAGACGTGGAAAGCGTTGCAAGACATGAGTGACCAAGCTACAGGTTTGGCTCCGTTACTTTTGACTGCCTTTTACAACGGGTTTGGGCGCGATGATGGGCGTAGCTGGATTGATTTTCATGACGGCATTTCTAACATGAAAAGCTCGGAACGCGAAGGTGCGATTACAATCAAATCCCGTCCGTTTGAGGAGCAATGGATTGAAGGCGGCACTTATTTGGCGTTTCTGAGGCTTGCAGTTGACTTGACGGCTTGGCGAAAGCTTAATCGTCAACAACAAGAGCTATTGGTAGGTAGGGATAAATTAACTGGTTGTCCTTTGGTATCCCTTGATAGTGCAGGTAATCCAGTGATAAAAACAGGCTGCCCAGTCACGGGAAGGATGGATATTTCAAGCCCTGGCAACGAAGCTTTCTTTGAACCTGACAGCGTGAATGAAACCATACTACAGCAAAGTCATGTCCAAAGGGCAAACCATCACCTCACACCAGTAAGCGATCGCAATTCACTCCGCATTTTCCGGCAAGGCTACGAGTTCCTCGAATCCCTCGATAGCGCTCCTGGCTTTCGCCCAGGGTTGAACTTTGTCAGTTTTCAAGATACCCCGGAACGGTTGCTCAGAATGCTCACACAACAGAATTGGCTTGGTGGTACAAATTTTGGTGGCGACCCCAAGAACCAACTCCCTGGTATGGATAGGTTCTTAAGCTTACGTGCGGCTGCGATTTTTTTTGTCCCACCTGTTGTCGAGGACGAGCTATTTCCTGGCGCAAGCATTTTCATTTAAGGCGTCAAACGACCAGTTCAGGCCGCACATACTCATTTGACCCCGTATCAGAGGCTGGCCCCCAACCAAGATCAACAGGTTTTGAAAGCATAACATGAGCCTATGTTCTGTTTTGTAACCCTAACGTGAGCAAACATATTCATGCCCAGCACTTTGCTTAGGTATAGCTGCTATGAAAACCGAAATCGAGCAACAGAGCTACTTTCTGTTTAAGTTCACTGTCTCTACTTTTGTAAGCATAAATTCAGCAACCCGCTTTGAAAGCGTCATCCCTCAAGGATGTTGCTGGTCATAATTGGAGAGCTTTTCACCCAGACATTATGGTTGTGATAAAAATCACCACGCTGTTCTAATGTAAACCCACCCAGCAATAATCCCAACCATACTTCTACCATCGGCATTTGCAACACACGTTGCAGTTTAACTAAAGAAATCTCATCTTTGACATTAATCAGGTAGTTAGCGATTGCGCTCTGCCATTTTTCCACATCCTCATCTGATGCCAGATTCCGGACATCTTCTAAAGTTGTCACCTGATCGAGCATTGCCAAAACATTCGCTTTCTCAACGGGTGCCGCTACAGAATCACCCTCTTCAGTAAAATGTGAAAATTGGTGTGGGCCGTGTGGTTTAAAGGTTTGTGGTGTTTCCGGTTCAATCAAATCATCTAAATCTAAGTGCATTGTTGTCCGCACTAGACCAGCAAAGAGATCGGTGCTAACAATTGGCCCCTTTGGGCTATTGAGATCGCGGGTATCTTGCAACAGCACTTCGGCACGAGACTTGAGAATATCCGCAATTTGACTGAAGGCAAGCGCTGCGGTTAATAACTGTGCCTCCAAGGGTAAATTTTCTAGCTCCGCATCTAAACATTCCCACATCGGTACAAGTGAGGATGTTGCTGGAGATTCAGACAACTCATCAAGCACATCCCAGATTGTTAATTGGTGGTATGTGGTCATTGCTACAATTCAGGATTTAATGGGCAGGGTCGCACTGGGCAGTAGCTTGAGCTAATCTCAAACATATCCTTATATTGATATAGTGAAACACTGTATTGTTTTGCAAAAGCCTGCAATACCTGATCTGTATAGGCGCGGATTTTGCCAGCCGTTAGCCCAAAGCAGGAATTGGTTCCAGACGACAAATAGGCTTTTGCCCCAGCCAGAGTTCTGCCGACATAGCATGTAATCAGTATTGTTGCAAACAACGTCATCATTACCTTAACTCCGGGCTTGCCTAAATCGCCCATTTTTTCCAGTAGACTTTGTACAATTTCCATATAGCTATCGTAAGGAGTGCAAGTTTTTTCTAATCAGCACCCTAATGGATCGATAGCTTTCTTGTCTAATGGCTCAACTTCAAACTGTCCGGAGTATTGCCAGTAGGAAGCTGTATGTATATAAAAATACCCCGGACAGTCCAGGGCAGAAAATGCGAGATAGAATAGCACGCGCATTAAGAGGAATAGAGCGGACGGCTATCAATTTACTGAACCCTTTTGCCTATGGGAAGTCAGAGGCTTTAGTTCCTGAAAAATTAAAATCAACTCCACTAGCAGAAGCGCCGTTTTGTGTGTTCCACACTTTAAATTCTCCTCCTATCCGTAGGCCGTTTATAGAAATCCAGCCTTCATAAAATTGAAATGGAGCGCTCGTAACTGCAGTACCGGCCCTGCGTATAAAAACAAGACGACGCACGGAAGGGACATAGAAGCCTTCAATTGCTTGTCCATAAATTGTGCCAGAGATAGAACCATTGCCAGATTGTGTAATACGGAGAACACCGGGAGAAGCATTTCCTTGTATGTCCCACCGACCTGTAATGTTACCTGGGGTAGCAGATTGTGAAAGGACTGCACCCGGCGATAGTATTGTTATGCCACCCAGCATTATGCCTGCTGTCAAAGCTGCTCTCGTTTTAAGACTTGCTTTCATCAACTTTCCTCCTGTATTTTCTTTCCAATCAAGTCAGTCTTGTACAAAGAAGCTACGGACTTATTTTGGATGCAGTCCCAGTTCTAGTAACTGCGAAGAGTAGTTAAAGAAGTCGGAAGTCGGAAGTACAGTTTTGTAACGGGGATTTA
>NZ_JACJQM010000329.1:0-3222 GCF_014696655.1 Nostoc sp. FACHB-888
TGTACGCCCATACGCTCTATTTGAGTTAGAAGTATAGGTATATCATCGACTCGTTCGTTTGTGATTATGGGTTCAGTAGTCATAAGTGCGAACATATACCTGATCTAGTTTTTTTGGAAATATGTCCTTCGGTATACTTTTGACTATCTACTTTTCCTAACTCATTAAAAAATGGGCGAACCGGGAGTGAATATATTGATACCAGAAACTATCCTTATAAATAGAACAGCATTACAGAACCGATGCCCAGCAAAACTATTGAAGTCCGAGAGTACACCGTCAGAGCGCACAAGCGGGAAATTCACACCCGCGTTTTTAACTTCGTATGTAAACAGTGCGAACAACCCACACAACGAGAAACCTTTGGTGTGCGACCACTCTACTGTGAAACATGCCGTCCGCCACAAGCACCTAAGAAATCAGTAGTCCCTATAGGCAAGAGGAAACCCAGAGCGATGAACTACAAGAGTGGTAAAGGTATTGGGGGATGATTTGTTGTCTCAAGGTTTTGAGTGAGCGCACGAAAGTGAGTGAAACAGTGCGCTCATTCGCCCAACCTAACTCAAACTGGTAAAAAGTAACTCTAATGAATTCACATTAGACATCTTTTTTCTCCGATTTATCTGTGGGATTAAGAAAACTTCGCAGATTAAGATTAATGTGTTTTTTAATGGGCATAGTTCTGTAAAATCCTTTTAATTTGCTCAGATGAGCTACAAATAAAGCCAAAACTTGTTATTGAAGGAGGCAGGAGGCAGAGGGCAGAAGGCAGAAGGTTCAATATATTCGGGGATTCAAACCCCTCCTAAATTGAGAATCCACCAAATTGAAAATTTGGTGGGGGTCTTAAACCCAAGACCCGTTTGGTCACTCTCTGTGGGCAGAAAACAGTATTCCAACTGAGCCTCCTGCCTTCTGCCCTCTGCCTTTGTTGATAGTCAAATACTATCTCATTAATTCTGACAACATTTGCTCCAGAATGTCTGACATAAATTCCTCGTCTACAGATTGCAGAGTTGGTGGGCCACCAAGAAATTCTTTGATAGTAATTTTCTGTTCTCTAAAGTCCTTGACAAAATCTCGAATCTGAGAGACAACATTTATTTGATTGTCTATGGTTTCTACCATTAAAGCCATAGCATCAATGCCTTTTTTCGCAGCTTTGCGAGAATCGGAAACCATCGTTCCTTCTGGAGTACTTTTTGCCAAACGTAGTTCCCGTTTCAAGTTTTCATATTGAGTCAGGAGAATTTGATTTTGTTGTTCTATAGTTCGACATTTCCGAGTCAAGTCGTCTTCGCTATTATTGTCAATAACTTCCCCGACTTGGTGAAGCCGCTCAATTTCTAGAAGTCTTGCCAAATCACCTTCTTGGTAGGCTTGATTAATTGATTTCATGATTTCTGTATGATCTGTCTGTATCTCGCTATCTTTTACCTTGTCAGGGTGGAAGATTTCAGCTAACCTCAGAAATGTTTCACGAATTTTTCTCTTATCTCCTGTTCTAGCTTCACCATGAGATTCTCCTACAGATTCTTGTGTTTGCCAATGTTGATGGCGACATGATGATACACAAATGTCTACTGAGATTAATCTTCTAGTGATAGTTGTGCTTGTAACTGCTGTACTTGTTCTACGGTTAACCCTGTTACTCGCACAATCACTTCAGCTGCTATACCCTCGCGCAATAAGTTTACCGCAACTTTTTCCAAAGCTTCCTGTTGCCAACTGGTTACAATCTCCATAATTTCCTCCTGCTCATCTAATCCCATTGTACTGATTGCTGCTTGAAAGACCTGTTTTTCAGTATCGTCGAGCCGCAAATACGTATCCACAAAGCCTGAAATCAATTGCATCCGTGCTGGGTCTAACTTTAACGTCGCCAGCAGCCGCAAACATTCTGCTTTCACCTGCGGACGTTCCTCACGGCGAATATTCATCTTCGACATTAATGCTGCTGCCACCGGATTTGACTGTGTTAAAAAATCTCGCCAACTTAAACGATTCAACTGAATTGCTGCAAACTGAAATTCCACCACCTTGAAGTCGCCAAATATGACCCGATAATTTTGAGGTTCGGCGCGTTTGGGTTCGTCAAACGAAAAAACTACAACTGGGTAAATGGGTAAATCATACTTTTCATGGAGACGTGCAAAATACTTAAACATCCGCTTTGCAAACGCTGTCTCAGTGTAAGATTGATTTTCAACATGAATTAAAAAACAAGTGTCTTGCTGCTCGAAGCGGCATTGAGCCAGTAAATCAATTTCCTTCTTTTCCCCAGAGGTAACATCAGTAAATATTTCCTGGGGTAAAAACTGGATGGAATCGCGGTCTATTTGGCTGACTACTTGAGGTAGGAATAAATCAAGAAACTCAACAAAAAACGTAGAGAGCAATTCTTTGAAAAGACGATCGTGGTCAATCATGCTTTTGGTCTTCCCCTCGGATTATAATAATGGTTATATAGAAATAAGCATTATTATAGTCTTATTAATTGAATCTATTTCTGGCAATTGATGCCGAATGCCAGATGTTAATTATGAAAATTTATTAGCTGTAGTAAAAACTATGAAACTCTCTGAAGTATCGGCAGAAACTCTGGAAAAAATCAAGTCAGTTAGGTGGGATAGAATTATTGAGAAACATGAAGGGCCAGAAAGTTGGTCATCGGTTTTAAGATATGAAGAACCAGAATTTTTGTTAGTGGAAGACTGCCCAATATTATTACCTGTAGATAAATCACATCATCCTAATATTACTATAATACGTTGTAGCTGGAGTGCGGATAAGAATTCTGTAACAGTTTTTCTATCAGATACTACCTATGAAGATGATCCATTGTTTTCGGGATTTATGGCAGTATGTGATCGCCTGAAGAATGAAGAGTTTTTCTTAGCAATCGTGTACCATGAATGGTTTATTATTGAAAGAGCCGGAGTTCTGGAATAAGAAATTATCAGCAGTTGTTTAAAAATCGGACAAATATTCCTAAAAAAACAGTGATTTGAAATAATATTTTGCTTAAAGTTGATTTGCCGCCTTCAGCATTGCCAAACACCGCTACTTTTTCATCGCCACTATCCTTTTTTAGAATGGTAAATGCACAGTTGGGCTGAAGCATTTAAAGTCTTTCAATAACATCACCACCACTCATCATTTTTGCTACTTCATCCATAATTTCTTTACTGCTATAGTCTGGCTTAGATGGGTTTATTGGTT
>NZ_JACJQM010000033.1:0-76328 GCF_014696655.1 Nostoc sp. FACHB-888
TGCGGTTTGTCCGCTAGGAATGGTGATGATATTGTTGCTAAGGTTGTAATCACTGGTGGTGATGCCTGTTCCTGTTACACCTAAATTGACTGTTTGATTACCAGATACGGCACTGGATGCAGTAGCAGTAACGGTGATAGCTGTTGTGTTTGCTTCCAAGCCAGCAGTAGTACTCAGGGATAAGTTGACGCTTGGAAAGGCAGCAATATCATTATCAGCGATAGTGATGTTTTGGGAAGTAGTGCCTAGTGTAATACCTGCGGAAGGATTACTGATGGTCAATGTAGCGGTTTCTGCGCCTTCAACCACAGCATCATCTACAACGCTGAAGGTGACAGAACCTGCGGTTTGTCCGCTAGGAATGGTGATGATATTGTTGCTAAGGTTGTAATCACTGGTGGTGATGCCTGTTCCTGTTACACCTAAATTGACTGTTTGATTACTAGATACGGCACTGGATGCAGTAGCGGTGACAATAATTTGGGTTGTTCCTGCTTCAGTTCCTGAGTTAGTGTTGAGAGATAAGTTGACTGTGGGATTTCCACTGGCGATCGCAAAGTTTATGGTGTTAGGAACTATCCTAGCCCCGTCACCTTCGGTATCAATTGTCCAATTAGCACTGTTGTTAACAAGCGCTTTATAGTTTACAAAACTGGTTTGTCCACTACGGGAACCAGTATACTGACCATAGTCAGTGCTACTGGTGAGTTTAATCGCATTAACTCCATCAGTTAATCCAACAGTAGTCAGACTGTTATTATTCGCCTCAGTTGAGACGGCAGTTAGAATTGTGGTTGGGGCAGTCGCACTATTTCCCAGAAAGGCATAAACAGTCTCATCAGTTGTATTGAGTCCCAAGTCGCTTGAGTTAACAACTGTAAATGTACCAATAGATGATGCGCGACTAGTACTATCAATTGCACTAAAGCGAACTACAGTACCACCAGTAATTTTCTGAGATCCCGTATTCCATACAAACGAGGATTCACTGTTACCAATAGCGGTCGGACTCGCAGCTGTGCCGTCACTAAAATAAATAGTTGTATTCGGATCTATGTCTACAAAGGTGACAATAGACCAGCCATCTTCATCGGCATTGAAAGAGATAAAAGCAATATCGCCTTGTGTCAAAACCATTAATAAGGTTTCCTTCAATTTACTTTGTATTGTTTGAAAAGCGCCTGAAAAGCTGATATTTACGAATAATTTGCAAACGTAATCAAGTAAGGCAATTTTGGATTTTAGATTTCTGATTTTAGATTGATCCCAGCAATCAAGTCACTGGCTCTGCCATTGAATTTTAGATTTTGAGTCTTCAATTCCATTATCCAAAATTTAAAATCCGAAATTTTGTCACATTGACAATCGCAATATCACCATTAAAAAAACTATTTGGCAGTCAAAAAGCTACGGATTTTACTATGATTAATCCACATTCAAAAACCTTAAGTTATGTCAACAACTTTAAGAAAAGATTTATAAAAGGTTAAAAGAACAAATATTTGGTATTGAAAAGAAGTCGGAAGGGCTAACCCTGTTTGCCACCAAGACAAGTACCAAGTTGAATCAAAAAGAATTTAAAATTGGGGTGCGATCGCTATTTCTCCCTAGTGACTAATTGGCGCTTTCGCTCCTGCATCGCCTACATCCAAAAATAGTAACACGGGTAGTGAGCAAATAAACAGCAAGTTTACCACTCGAAAGCAATCTGCGTAAGATAAAGGGGCAGGGAGCAGGGGAAGGAAATTCGTAGTGAAGTCCAGAAATTGGATAATTTATTTTTTAGAGTTCCCTAAGACAACATTTGCGATCGCATATCTAGTTACCATCTAAGATCGCACAAAGGGAAGCTGTAAAAGCGATCGCCCACTTCAATGGGCCCTGCACATAACCAAATTGGTCAAAACTAGAACGTTTAATGTTAGTAGCCATTGTCAGAGCGATCCCCAAAGCAAAAATTTAAATACCTCTTCCCCATTCCCAACTTGTTGCCAAAATAACTTTTCACGAACGGTTGTAAATGAGATGATGGATTAATTAGAGAAAAAGGTGAACAATTGTTATTTTTCTCCTTCCGCTTCTGGTTGCAAAATGGCATTACAGTATTGAATGAGGGTTGTCAAGCGATCGCTAATCGTCTGAAGTCTCGTTTGTACAGTAGATGCTTGCCGCGCTCCTTGCAAAAACATCACATCTATTGCCAACAAGCGCAATTGCTTGCTCATTTCCGTTTGATAAGACTGGACTCGCCAGTTTTCATCAGCCAAGGGCACAATTTGCTGCCCGAAAAATTGCTGCAACGAGGCTACACGCACTCGCAGTTCGGGCGCAACGATTTGGGTAGTTGTGGCATCGGAGCGTAATTGCTCTAGCAAGGTTACGAGTGCCTGATATTTCTCACGGTTTAAAGACATCCAGTGCTAGTTAAGATAGTATTAATGTCAAGTAATTTTTCTTCTACAATAAACTTTCTTAAACACTTATCAGCACCAAAAGCCTCAAATCGTTATTTGAGGCTTTGTTTGCCATCAATGGATTATTCTTTCTTTATGATCCTTGAAACTAAAACAGGATGACTACCGGACGCTCCTGCGTCGCTCTAAGCGAAGCCATGCCGCAGGCTTTACGCTACGCTATCGGCAATTGGACAATCATCCTTACAGTGTTTATTCTACCCGACTCTGGGCGAAAGCATCTTCTTAGGTTGATGCTGCCGGTTTTATTTATCATTCACTTATCTACCGATCTTATCCAAACTCGATTTTATGAGCAGTCTAGCTATAAATTCATCAGTTGATCTAACCATTCCAGAATGGTTAAAGAAATGTTTGAAGGAGTCATCTACAAGTAACAGCGTGGTAGAAGATGACCGAAGGCATAGTGATACGGTGTTAATTGGTCGCGCATTTGAATTTGCTTACCAACTGCATCAAGGCCAATACCGCAAATCAGGGGAACCATACATTGCTCATCCCATTGCTGTGGCTGAATTGTTGCGTGACTTGGGTGGTAGTGCTGCTATGATAGCAGCTGGATTTCTTCATGATGTCGTTGAAGATACAGAAGTTACAAGTCAAGAAATAGAAGAACGCTTTGGCCCAGAAGTCCGGCAATTGGTTGAAGGTGTCACCAAGCTTTCTAAAATCAATTTCACTAGCAAAACCGAAAGCCAAGCCGAAAACTTCCGCCGGATGTTTTTGGCAATGGCGCAAGATATTCGGGTAATTGTGGTGAAATTGGCAGATCGTTTGCATAATATGCGAACTTTACAATATATGTCAGAGGCCAGCCGCCGCCGCAGTGCCCAGGAAACGCGAGATATATTCGCGCCTCTAGCCAATCGCTTGGGGATTTGGCGAATTAAATGGGAACTGGAAGATTTGGCTTTTAAGTATTTGGAACCGGAAGCCTACCGCCAAATGCAGGAGCATGTTTCCGAAAAACGGACGGCGCGAGAAGAGAAATTGGCTAAAGCTACCAATATGTTGCAAGAACGTTTGCAGCAAGCCGGAATCCGCTTTCAGGAAATTAGCGGTCGTCCCAAGCACCTTTATAGCATTTACCAAAAAATGCACCGCCAGCAAAAGGAATTTCATGAAATTTACGATTTGGCGGCGCTGCGGATTATTGTTCAAAGCAATGAGGAATGCTATCGGGCGTTGGCGGTGGTTCATGATGCTTTTCGCCCAATTCCTGGGAGATTTAAAGACTATATTGGACTGCCAAAACCTAATCGTTACCAGTCGTTACATACTGGGGTGATTGGATTAACTGGCCGTCCTTTAGAGGTGCAAATTCGGACAATCGAAATGCATCATATCGCCGAGTATGGGATTGCCGCTCATTGGAAGTACAAAGAAACTGGAGGTTCTAGTATTAGCCATTTGACAGGGACGGATGACAAGTTTACTTGGCTGCGACAGCTGCTGGAATGGCAAACTGATCTTAAAGATGCACAAGAATATCTTGATAGCGTCAAAGATAATCTATTTGAAGATGATGTCTATGTCTTCACCCCTAAGGGGGATGTTGTTCCTTTATGCCCCGGTTCCACCACTGTAGATTTTGCTTATCGCATTCATACGGAAGTGGGAAACCATTGTTCAGGGGCGCGGGTGAATGGGCGAATGGTATCTCTATCAACGCGGCTACATAATGGCGATATTGTAGAAGTTCTCACCCAAAAGAACTGCCATCCGAGTTTAGATTGGTTAAACTTTGTCAGAAGTTCGGCGGCGAAATATCGGATAAAACAATGGTACAAGCGATCGCGCCGGGAAGAAAATGTCGCCCGTGGACGGGAATTGTTAGAAAAGGAACTCGGTAAAACTGGTTTTGATAGTCTGCTGAAGTCTGATGCGATGGAGACTGTCGCCGAAAAGTGTAACTACCACAGCGTGGACGATTTACTTGCTGGTTTGGGTTACGGAGAAGTTACGTTGAACTTGGTGCTAAATCGTTGGCGAGAAGTGGCGAAGGCACATCAACCAGTTTCCACTGTGCCTTTATTTATTCCCAAAGAACCAACTACATCAAAAGCTTTACGAGATGCACCGCCAACTACCTCTCGCTCCACAGATTCGCCAATTATTGGGGTAGAGGGGTTGGTATATTATTTAGCTGGATGTTGTACCCCGATTCCTGGCGAACCAATTATTGGTGTGGTGACGCGAGGTAGGGGGATTTCAATTCATCGCCAAGGCTGCAATAATCTGGAGACTGTAGAGTACGAGCGCTTAGTCCCAGTTAAGTGGAACCCAGCCGCCGAAAATAGTGGTCGTCCGCACACGTATCCTGTGGATGTTCAAATTGAAGCTCTTGACCGTGTAGGGGTGCTAAAGGATATTTTGTCAAGGTTGAGTGACCAAGGAATCAATGTTCGTCATGCTCAGGTGAAAACCTCTGTTGGTCAACCTGCATTGATCGACTTAGGAATAGATATACGCGATCGCTCTCAACTAGAGCAAGTGTTTGTCCAAATTAAGAAAATGAGCGATATTTTGAATATCCGTCGCGTTGGTCAAATTGACGAGTAGGTAATTGTTAGGGTGCGTTCATAGAGTGTAACGCACCAGTTTAAGTTCATTAGAATTGACAAACAGCTACTACTGCAAGGCGGAAGTCAAAAGTCAAAAGTGTTATGGAATAAGCTCTTTAGAGATTTTAAATGGTTGCTATCTTTACGCCGTGGTGTACTAAGTCGAGAGTCCTACTGGAGCTGGAAAATAAAGAATCTCTAGAGAAACACTAGCTTCTATCGTCTCAGGACTACCAATAATAGGAGTTGTAGCACCTGCTGCCAAAGCCCTATCTTCTGCTAGATTGAACAGTAAAGGAGATGGGCTAGGATTGTTAGCTGAGTTAATATCAATGTCAATAATCTCTCCAGGGGTTAACTGCAAGGTATTAAAAACAGCCCCAGCCTGAGCTTGAGCATCTTTAACAGCTTCGCTAAGAACTTGCAGGCGTGCCTGCTGCAATGCTTCGTCTGAAGCAGTAAAGCTTATATTCTGTATTACATTCGCGCCTGCTTGAATAGCTGTGTCAATTGCTGCCCCAGCTTGCTCCGTTGGTAACTCAAACTGAAGTGTATTGATTCCTCGAAAGCCAGTTAAGGTTTGAGTATCATTTTCAAAGCTAAAGACGGGATTTAGTTGAATAGATGTAGTTTGAAGTTCTTGTGCCCCAAGGTTTTGCAGCACATCAACTACTGCTGTTGAACGTTGAGCAACTTGTTCTTGAACTTCGCTTGCGGTTTCTCCCTGTACTTCAATCCCCAGTTGCACCTCAGTTAAAGTAGTAGGAACAGTGACCTCTCCTTGACCAGTAACTTCCAATATCTGAGCAGTGTTTGGATTAATGCTACTAGTCAGGGGAGCGACGAACACAAGAGTCTCCTCACTCGCACCCGTGGGATTATTTGTGTCAGCCATCTTATTCTCCTTACTTAGATGATGTTTGATATCTGTTAATGTTTTAATCTTAGGAGTACTTTGTTAAGGCCATGTGCGAGTTAATATTCTGTAACACGTTTGTCTTCTCGAACTGAAGAGGGTCACAATTGTTGGGGTTAAGCCAGAAAAAGACAGTATGAATTAGAATCTTTACGAGTGAGAACGACTAGTACGGCAAGGCGGAAGTCAAAAAAATCGGCGGGAATCGTATCCCCTCAATGGGTGTTTGGGATAGCCATCCACGGATTTAGCCATTAGTCCAATGACTAATGACTAATGACCGAAGAAAGGCAGAGGGCAGGAGGCAGAAGGCAGAAGGAAGAAATACAATTTTTGCTCTCTGCCAAAAGGGACACAAGCCCCTAAATTTATTTATGAAAAAATAAAGAAATATGTATTTCGATAGCGCAGCGTATACCCTTCTCTACGAGAGGCTGCGCCAACGGGATGCTTCGCTTAGAGCGAGTCTTGCCTACGGCACGCTACGCGAACGAGCGTCGACGCGCAGCGCAAGAAATACTGTGTCCTTGTTAAATCCCCTAAATTTATTTATGGGGATTACCTCCAGCAAGAACTGCCTTGTCTACGACACGCTGCGCGAACGTCCTCCTGCCTCCTTAATCAAAAGCGTTTCGATAGTCATACCTGAGCGTAGGTGGAGCCTGTTGTAGGCATCGGTTCTAATGGCAAAATTACTGTAAATGTAGACCCTTTTCCTAGGTGTGAATCTACTTTAATTTCACCATCCATTAACTGAACCAATCGAGAGACTATTGCTAAACCTAATCCTGTACCATCAGAACTTTGCACTTGGGGAGCAGTTACTTCCCGAAAATAGGGATTGAAGATTTGGGCTTGAGCATCTGGAGAAATACCAATACCACTATCAGTAATAGAGATAGCCCATTGCTGTTGAGATACCGTCCAGCACTCCAAATGAATTGAACCAGATTCTGTGTAGCGAACTGCGTTACTCAGCAGATTTGTCAAAATTTGCTGAAGCCGAAGCGGATCTGTGCTAACTTGACTTGGAGCGCGTTCGCATTCAACAACCAAGGATAATTCTTTAGCACGCGCTAATGGCTCAATCATTTCTAAAATGAAGTTGATTAAACTACGCACATCAGTTAAAGTAGGCTGCAATTTCATCTGTCCGGCATCATAGCGCGAAATTTCCAGAGTATCGTTAATTAATCGGACAAGAAGTCTACCACTCTTGAGAACTCGCTCGATACTTTCAAGATTTGCATAAGTGTCTTTGAATTCTGGTTGTTGACGCTGCTGGCGCAGAAATAAGTCTGCGTAACCGATGATTGAAGTGAGGGGCGTTTTCAGTTCATGAGCCAAATGAGAGAGGCTATCTTGATTGGCGCGAACCAAACGAGTTAGCTCTTGGTTAGTCAACCGCAACTGACTTTGGAGCTGTTTAAGCTCTTGTAATCTTCCTTGAGTATAACTGTTAAAACAACGGGCGATCGCTTCATCAATTACTGTATCAATCAGGCGAACAGCCCTAAGTACTTCTTGTGCAGATCCTTGTAATAAATCTTCTTCTAAAAAAGCAAAAATCACAAACCGGAGTAAACGATACTCTCGTGCAATTTCTTCTGGTTCAAATCCCTGTTGGGCGCGAAGTGTACCGTGTTCTAAACTTGCATCTACTACTGTCTGCAAATCACTCGTTTCAGATTCAGAAAGTACTGTTGCTAATGCTTTCAAAACGCGAGGTAAGCTATCCCGTACAGCTTTGAAAGTAAGTTCATTAGTAGCTTCAATTTGTTTATCTTGGTAAACCGCTTCTACCCATTGATGAAGAATGGCATCACTTTTTGCAATTAAAGTTTGACTAAAATCCATTTTTTGCCTAACCAAACAGAGTCAGCGCGAAGCCCCTTGCGCTAAAGCTAGCTTAGTGCATCTGATGTCAAGTTGACAACTGATGGAAGATGCAGGTTAGTGAAAAGACAGCTGATTGTTGAACTAATTACTTTAGTTTATTTTACCATCAACACAAGAGCGATCGCTTAATTAAGTAGATTGTGGCTATAGACTAAGATACTTAACATTCTCAAGTTTTTATTATCTTATTTATCTAACTTTATTAAAAGACACGACAAACATAATATTTCTAATTTTTATAGAATTATAATTTGTAAATATTTGCATCAGTATACTTGCAATACTACTAAATATAAAATCCGTGTAATCAGCAATTTGTAGTTTTTTACTGAGGGCTGCATTGAAAAAGAGTCTGCACAGTCAGCGTGAAGACAATGCAGATTATTTGTGATATCCAAGTTGCTCAGAATTAAGCTTAATTTCCAGTATTCATAGACTGCAACATTTTTTCTCGCTTCTTGCGGGCAATTTCTTGTAAATCAACAGTTCTATCAGTCTCATCTACAATTTCACCAGTTATCACCTCAAGCACATCTTCCAAAGTGATTACACCAGCGATGCTTCCATATTCGTCTACCACTACTGCTAGATGTTCACGAGCTTCTATGAAGTTTTTCAACAGTTTATCTGCCCGAATTATTTCAGGGACAAAGTTAACTTTTCGAGTCAAGTTAGCGATTTTTTGATTGTTACTTCCTTCAATCATTGCTGTTAGTAAATTCTGTTTTAAGGCGTATCCAATTACTTCATCAAGAGATTCATCTATGACAATAATCCGAGTGTGTTGAGACGCAATAATGTTTGCTTTCGCCTCAGTAAGAGTCATATCCCCATGAATGTATGTCAGCATAATTCGGGGTGTCATTAAATCAGATGCTGTCACATCATTTAATCTAAACACCCGCTGGATCATTTCTGCCTCATCACTTTCGATAATTCCCTCTTGATGTCCAATTTTCGCCAATAGCTTTATTTCAGCCTCATTCGTCGTTGGTCGTTTTTTCCCTTTGGCAAAGGGTGCAGTAACATTTTCTAGAATCCAGACTAAGGGTGTGAAAGCGATAGCAAGTCCAGCCACAGGTAGGGCTGCAAATATAGCGATTTGCTCAGAATAACGCTCTCCAATTGTCTTGGGGATGATTTCACCAAAAATGATAATCAAGAATGTCAATATTCCTGAAAATACACCAAGCCATTTATCTCCTAATACTTGAGTAGCAATGCTACCTGTGAGAATACTGCCAATGATATTAAAAGTATTGTTGAGGATGACAATAGTCGCAATAGGTCGATTCATGTTTTCACGAATCGCTAAAAGTCTCACTGCTGACGGGTTATTTGATTGTGCTAATTGTTTGACTCTCAGTATCGAAACAGAGAAGAGGGCTGTTTCTACACTAGAACAAAGTGCTGAACCTAACAGAACAAAAAACACAATGATTAGAAGCTGTGGCATATAGTTTCCCAAGTATGGGAAGCGAAAGTTGAGGTTAACTGATAGTCAAAGGAATTGCTATCTTGTTATCTTCTGAGTTTACCGCTTTCTTATTTTAAGCCCATCACCCAAGAAGGCTTTGTTCCCATAGCACTCAGTTTTCAGCCTTTAGGTAGTTGTATTATGTCTGCTTGATCGCTTACCCCAGAGAACCCCACTCCGCTTGCAAAAGCGATTAATTTAGAACAAGAATGATATTGATTAGCGATCGCTTAGATTGAACTGTCAAAATATAATCATATTTTTCGGTCTTGTGGCTAATTCGGGTAATGCGATCGCACAGCATCGTAGAGAAGCAGCTTGTTGTCAAACAGTGATTGCCACTAAACGAGGCAATGTGACTGATCTACCTGACAATATCCCTGATTTAATACTGGTATATTTTAACGAACTTAACTGCGATCGCTTGGAAACTGAGCTAGATAATCCAATTTCCTAAGAAATACCAAGGCTATAGCTTGGTAATGCTTAAAACAACGTAATTATTGACAAGCTAAGTATATACGCAATACAATTATTGTAGTAGCACCTAACGATAGAGTAAATCAAAATAATTTTCCCAGAGAATAATAGACGAGCAATATTAAAGATAATTTGGATAAAACAATGAACACCAAAATTATTGCTTTCTTGGGGATTATGGCAGGCTTTGCAAGCTTAGGAAGCCAGGTGTACGCACAGGCACCAACATCAAGCTCAAATCCAGGACAATACAGATTAACTGGTAATTCTCTAGTTGGAATTGATAATAGAACAGCCCAAGATGACTTTAGAAGTTTTTTTGAGCAAACTAATCCAACAAGCATCTCCAACAATAATATAAGAGATAATAAAACTCCAGTTAGAATCCAGTTTAACGAATCATTATCATTACCAGACACTTCTGTTTTCTTAGTGCCGGCTCAGTCTGGGAGTGAGAATGATCGATTGCAAGTACAGTTCGATCTAGAGGAAGAGTAATTCAGCTATAAAAGTTGATGCTGTAGTTTTGAATGTAGATCCTTTATTTACTTTTCTTTTAGAGCCAATACATAAAGTATTGGCTCTTCTTCTGTGCCCCTTTCCTCTTTTTTGACCTTGGTTACTGCCCTGACTTTTCACGGTATCTGAAAACCTCACTTCTATTTCTCTCTTCCTTTAAAGAGAGAGACTTTGAATTTTCCCCCTTCCCGGCACGGGAAGGGTAGGTTTTCGTGAACTTTTCCACATAACGTGAAAAGTTAGGGTTAATGCCGACAGTCACTAAGCTAATCGTCATTTGGTGATAAAAGCTGCAAACCCTCTCCCCTGCTCCCTGCCCCCTGCCCCCCTGCTCCCTGCCCCCCTGCGATCTCAATGTGCAAATTAAATGCGTAACAGCTTATCTCATCAGAGCTTACATTCTGCCCGAGTACAGAAACTTTATCCATAGGAAAGCCTGCCGTTTTCAGGTCAGCCTAAAAGTCATGTAAATTAGGTATTATCACCAAAAACTCAAATAATTCTCCCTCATGTCTCCAAAAATACAGGCTAGTGGGATATTCAAGGCGATAGAGACAGCAATTCCAGCAGCGATGTAAATGCCGTCTTAGCTAAATGCACCTTCCTTTACTGCTAATTGTGCAATCATTTTGCAGTAGAATTAATCGTCTAGATAAGAGGAGGGCTTTTAGATGACTCGTGTCATCATTGTGCGCCACGGTCAAAGCGGTTATAACACCGAGCGGCGTATTCAGGGACGCACTGATGCGTCAACATTAACCGAAAAAGGTCGTAACGATGCAAGTCTTGTAGGCAAAGCCCTCAGCAATATTTTATTTAATGCGATTTATAGCAGTCCTCTGCAACGAGCGAAACACACAGCAGATATTATCCATAGTGAGTTAGCTACTCATCCTGAACAATCTGTTGTAATCCAAGTTTCTGATTTACTGCTAGAAATAGACCTCCCTTTATGGGAAGGACTGCTGACTGCTGAAGTTAAGCAAAAGTTTGCCGATGACTACCGCACTTGGCATCAACGCCCTGATGAACTGCGGATGCTGCTAAATGATGCAGAAGGAACAAGAGAACATTTTCCTGTTCTTGCTTTATACGAACAAGCGCGGCAGTTTTGGCAAGAAACTTTGTCTCAACATCAAGGTGAAACCATTTTGATAGTGGGACATAACGGCATTAATCGCGCCCTAATTAGCACAGCCCTGGGAATCCCTGCAAGTCGCTACCATTCAATCCAGCAATCTAACTGTGGTATCACCGTACTAAATTTTGCTGGGGGATTGGGCGAACCAGTCCAGCTAGAATCCTTAAATCAGACGCAACACACTGGGGAAACTTTACCCTCATTGCGACCAGATCATCAAGGAATACGGTTGCTATTGGTGCGTCACGGTGAAACCGAATGGAATCGCCAAACCAGGTTTCAAGGGCAAATTGATGTCCCCCTCAACGACAACGGTAGACAACAGTCGCAAAAAGCAGGTGAATTTCTCAAAGAGGTAGCGATTGATTTTGCTGTAAGTAGCACAATGCTGCGCCCTAAAGAAACAGCAGAGATTATTTTAAAACAACATCCTAATGTAAAGTTAGACTTGCAAGCTGGTTTAAGAGAAATCAGCCACGGACTCTGGGAAGGAAAATTAGAAACAGAGATAGAGCAAGAGTTTCCCGGAGAGTTGCAGCGTTGGCGGTTAGTACCAACCCAAGTGCAAATGCCTGAAGGGGAAAATTTGCAAGAGGTGTGGGAACGCAGTGTTGCAGCTTGGCAATCAATTGTGGAAGCCGCAGCAACTAATCAATTCAAAACTGTATTGGTAGTAGCTCACGACGCAACTAATAAAACCTTACTTTGTCACATTCTGGGTTTACCGCTAGAAAATTTCTGGAATTTTCGCCAGGGTAATGGCGCAGTCAGCGTTATCGATTACCCTGCTGGAATCGATGGTTTACCAGTATTGCAAGCGATGAACATCACCGCTCACTTCGGTGGAGGCGTATTAGATAAAACAGCAGCAGGGGCATTGTAAAAAAGTTAGGAGTGAAAAATTATGAGTGATGAATAAAGTTAAAAATGATGAGCAAGGAACAAATAACTGATAACTCCTAACTCATAACTTATAACTCCTAACTCTTAACTTTATTCTTGACTGCTAACTAAAAAGTTTTATGACTGAACTGCTGCAAAAAGTACGGGTAATTGACCCAGTTTCTGAAATCGACGAACTCTTTGATGTGCTGATTGCTAATGGTTCTATCCAAGCAGTAGCTTCGCACATTGCGGATATAAGTCCCGATACTCAAATCAGAGATTGTCAGGGATTAGTTCTCGGGCCTGGATTAGTGGATTTGTACAGCCACTCCGGTGAACCAGGATTTGAAGAACGGGAAACCCTGTTATCTCTGTTACAATCTGCTGCTGCTGGCGGCTTTACCAGAGTTAACATCTTACCCGATACATCCCCAGCTATTGATAACCCTGCACTTGTGGCACAGTTGCAGCAGAAGAGACGCGAAGAGATGAAAGAGAGGGAAAAAATTAATTTAGCTCCCCCTGCCTCCTCTGCTCCCCCTACCTCTCCTCTCCCCCTGCTTCATCTGTGGGGCGCTATCACTCTAGATGTTGCTGGAAAGCAAATGACGGAATTTGCAGATTTAGCCTCTAGCGGAGTTGTTGGTTTTACCGATGGTAGGCCCTTTGAAAATTTGGCGCTGGTACGACGAGTATTAGAATATCTCCAGCCGTTGGGTAAACTAGTGGCATTTTGGCCTAGCGATCGCCAGTTATCAGCAAATGGTGTAATGAGAGAAGGTCCAGATGCTCTGCGTTTTGGTTTACCCCCAATACCCGCCAGCGCTGAAACTACTGCGATAGCAGCAATGCTTGAATTGGTTGCAGCCATCGGTACACCAGTCCATATTATGCGCGTCTCCACATCTCGCAGCGTGGAACTGATTGCTTCAGCTAAGGCTGCTGGTTTACCCATCACCGCCAGCACCACCTGGATGCACCTTTTACTTGATACAAAAGCAGTTAAGAGTTATAACACTAGCTTGCATTTAGACCCGCCTTTAGGAAATCCCAGTGATGTGGCGGCGTTGCGTGCAGGGGTGCGTGCAGGTGTCATAGATGCGATCGCTATTGACCACACACCCTACAGCTACGAAGAAAAAGTCCAAGCCTTTGCCGAAGCGCCTCCAGGAGCAATTGGTTTAGAGTTAGCATTACCCTTGCTGTGGCAATATCTCGTTGAAACTGAGGAGTTTACAGCTTTAGAATTATGGCGAGCATTGAGTACCAATCCAGCAGAGTGTTTGGGGCAAAAAGTCAGTGCGATCGTACCTCATCAACCAGCAGAACTTGCTTTATTTGATCCCCAGCAAACCTGGAAAGTCGAACGCAAAAATCTTTATACACTTTCACAAAATACACCTTGGTTAGGACAACAAGTGAAGGGCCATGTTGTGCAGACCTGGTGTTGAAAAATGCAAACCAGTCTGAGATGCATGAAATTTAATGAAGATACTAATGCATTGGTATTTTAAACTCAGCCTAACTTCAAATAATTAGACAATAGCTCGTGTAGCTTACCTAAAATCACTAAATACAACTGCTCTATTGATATAAAATTGCTTGGGTTTTGTTTACTAAATTATACCTAGTTTTTATTACTAGATTGTGTTATATTAACGCTTCAATAATTTTGATAACCTCGGAGATAACGTTACAAATAATACTACGATATGAATGGCGTGGCATCTCTCGCAAATACTGGAGCATATCGGAAAGATTTAGGCATCAAGCAGCGAGATTCTTGACTTTTATGTAGTGTTAAATACCTTTGTGCTTATGAACACAAAGCTATTTAACATTAGCCTGTTTTAGAAGGCGGAATAACTCTCATAAACAACAGTATTACTTGTGGAAAAAATTAAGTTGGGAGGGTAGAACTCTTGCTAGTAGCCAGTAATGATACCCCGATATCTATTTAGTACGCCACGGTGGAAATAGAGCAACGATTAAAAATCGCTAAAAACTAAAAAGCCAATTCCATAATCCTTTTGACTTCCGCCTTACGGTACTAGCTTTATAGAAGTCAAACAACCTAGTTTTATATTTAGAATGCAGCCAATTAAATCGAACAGAAAAGCTGCAATTAACGGTTGAATATTATTTTTTAAACGACCCATTTAAGTGTTTCATTTTGGTACATTTTTGCCCCATTGATAACTTGAACAAGGTTAAGTTCATCCCCATCACGCTCAAACGATTTCATTACCAGTTTTTGGTCACTCATTAGTTGCTATGACTTTGGCTAGCATCAAGAACATTATAAGTATTCCGATGTACCTTGATAAAAACTTCCAGCAGTTTACAAACACAAAGTATAGCAATCACTTTCTATTAGCGATCAATACCCTGTTAGCTTTTGACTTATGACTCACTTTGGCATTATTTGCCCGCCCTATCCCGGACACCTGAATCCCCAAGCTGCGTTGGGAAGAGAACTTCAATCGCACGGTCATCGCGTCACCTTTTTACAAATTCCAGATTTGGAATCAAAGGTGCAATTGGAGGGGTTAAATTTCTATCCGATTGGTGAAGCGATCTATCAACCTGGCTCAATGGCTCAAACCTTTGCTCAGTTGGGAAAGTTAAGCGCTTTGAAGGCGTTGGATTACTCCCTCGACTTCTGTCAGCAAATGGTTGAAATTATTTGCCAAGATGCACCTAAAGCGATCGCAGCGACAGGAATAGAAGTCTTACTGGTAGATCAACTCGAACCTGCTGGTGAAACGGTAGCAGAATATCTCAATCTCCCATTCATTTGCGTTTCTTGCGGACAGGTAATTCACCGCCGAGCCGATGTTCCTCCTTTTTTCACTCCCTGGAATTACCAGAATACCCATCTATCAAAAATCCGCAATCTCTTGGCTTATTACTTTTTAGATCGTAGTTGTCAACCGATTTTAAAAACAATTAATCGCTACCGCCAAGAGTGGAAGCTGTCTGATTATCGCCACATCTACGCTTCTAATGCACAACTTGCCCATATTAGTCAACAACCTGGGTTATTTGAGTTTCTCATTCCCAACCTGCCACCGCACCTGCATTATGTTGGCCCGTTGCGAAATGCTTCACCACAATTAGTTACATTTCCCTACGAGAAGTTGACTGGACAGCCGATGATTTACGCTTCTCTTGGAAGCGTGCAAAACACCAAAGAAGCAGTATTTCGTTGTATTGCTGCTGCTTGTAAAGGACTGGATGTACAATTAGTAATCGCTCATGGGGGTGGGATGAGTGAAGAAGCGGTGCGTTCGCTTCCTGGTTCTCCTTTAGTAGTTGAGTATGCTCCGCAACCAGATATACTAGCGCACGCTAGTCTGACAATAACTCATGCAGGCATGAATACGACATTAGATTCACTTAGCTATGGCGTACCTGTAGTAGCGATTCCGATCACCTTTGAGCAACCAGGAACTGCCGCGCGAATTCGCTCCACTGGAGTAGGAGAGGTGATTTCTCTAGAAAAACTAAATATTTCCAACCTGCGAACAGCAATTAAGCGAGTGTTGACGGAAAATTCTTACAAAAACAATGCCCGCAGAATTCAGCAGTCAATTCAACTTTTAGGCGGCGTGAAACGGGCAGCAAATATCATTGAGCAAGTTACTCAATCCCAACGTTCTAAGGTTATAGAGATGGTATAAATCCAATTCGCAATTCGCAATTCGCAATTCGCAATTCGCAATTTGCGATAAATTTCCTGATATCGTTATTTCGAGGTTTTAGTTGTATTACCCACTAAAAAATTGCTGATTCCTAGATTCGGAATTCTTCTTTAATAATTTTAAAACTTTGAAAAAGTAGAGAGTGATAAAGTAGCGATCGCATTCTTTGGAGATACAGATTTTCAGTTAAACTTTAACAGGCATGCCATTCGGTTCTGAGACGAATGGCACGCCTGTTAGGCATAATTAACGGCTTTTGAAAGGTTTCAACCCTTTGGTAAGGGATAGACTTAGGAAGAGGCGATCGCAACTAGCACGGTAAATAACTTGGCTTAAAAACCAACAAATATATCCCGCTTTAGATGTTTTTTCTTACCTTCAAAGTTAAGTATTTGCTGAACCTGCTAATACAGACACATCTGGTATAGAGCCATTATTTAAGATAGGTTGGCGAGTTTTCAAATCAAATTTGTAGCCACGCGGTAATATATGAAGCTTTGCTCCACAAATTGCTAAAGCCTCATCCTTTAAAATTTCGCCCATATTGTCATATGTAGACTCTACATCGACAATTGTAACTGAACCTTCACCAATGATTTCAACTTGTCTATCAGTAACTACCATTGCAGTATTCTCATCAATACCAAATCCTAAATCAGCAGGCTCTTGTATCAAAGCTGAAATTAAGCGTCCCAGGCGTCCACGCTGTAAAAAATGTTGGTCAATTACTACTCCAGGTAGAAAGCCTAAACCTGGACCCATATCTATAATTTCCATCCGAGGGTTAGTTTGAGAATCGCCTTCTACAATCATTTTATCTGGCATCACAGCTGCTCCTGCGCTTGTGCCTGCAATAACTGCCCCTTCAGCAAAACGCTTGTGAATAGCTGTGTCAAGTTCAGTATCTTTAAGAACGCTTGTGATCCGAGCTTGATCTCCTCCAGTAAAGAATATTCCTGTAGCTTTGCTGACAGCTTCTAATGCTGTAGAAGAAGATGCATCATCACGAGTTTCCGTATCAAGAATACGAGCATCTTCAGCTCCTAACCGTTCAAATACTCTAATATAATTTTCTCCAACCTCTCTAGGTAGTTCTGTCGCTGCTGTCATAATTACTATTTTTGCCTTCGTACCCCCAGCACGTCGTACAAACTCGCGCAATATTTCACAATCTTCCTTTTTATCTTCAGCGCCGCCAATAATTATGAGTTGTTTGCTAATACTTTCCACAATAACAGACTCCTAATATTAAGTTAATTTCAATTAACTATAATAATTAACGCTATACCATCAGTCTTTAGAGATATTGAAAGACATCTTTTAAGATGATTTTTTTATTAAGATTATTGAATTTAGGGTGAGTAGTCTAAAATCACAAGCTATAGGCTGTTGTCTAATATAGACAAGTTGTAAAATTGGCAATCATGGAGTTAGTTCGCACTTTCTGGTAAATTAAATGGTTTATAGGAATACGCTTTGACTTCTGCTTGCGTAGCATCGCGTAGCCATACATATTTGCATAGCTAGATAGTAAGGAATAGGGAATAAGAAATCAGTCTTTTGGAGTTCCCAAAAAGCAAGAATTTTGAATTCTTAATTCACCTTCTTCAGATAGTGACGAACTCCTTCACTCATTTGTTGGAAATTAGGTGTAATCTGTTTTCCTAGTGAATTCTCAACGATGCGGGCGATCGCCACTGTTAACTGTTGTGGTGTACCCTTAATCTGCTGCGGGTCAATAATTAGTTCACCCCGGCTCTGAATTAGCGTTCCTTTATCATCTTCGAGAAAGTGATTTTTGCCTGTACAGTGAACTGCTTCACTAAAGACGTGGGTTTTGATCTGCCAACTAGTTGTATATTCAGAATTATTCCAAATAGAATCTTCTGTCCAATTGAGCAAATCTTCGCTTAAAAAAGCACGCGCTAATGCTGGAAGATTGGCACCACCATACCAATCATGGACTAGGTATAAAAGTCCGTTTTGCTCTTGGCTTGATTTGAACTTAATTTGTCTGACCTTTGACATATACGGCACAAGTTCCGTTAGCTTGTCTCGATAAGTGGCATAAACTAAAGGACGAGGAAAAGGGATATGAGCTTCGATGCAAATCAACATGGAAATTCGTGCGGTAACGCACGTTGCTAACACAAAACGTTATTTAGGTTCTAGTCAAGGAAGCTTTCAGTTATTTCTATCAGAGTAGATAGTTACCGCTTTATTCCTAAGAAGTGCGGAATGTGGGTTGAAAATTATTATTGTGGCGATCGCACTGCTACACTATCACATGGTGTTGAAGGCCATCTCACGGTCAAAATAGTACAGTCGGACTGAGCAACCCAACAATGTGGTACACCTGCATACCACAACACATAATCACCCTCACGAGATAGAATCATCTCTCTATCCTCAAACTGAAGGCAAAATTGGCCATTAATCAAAATGGAAAGAGTAGCTGCTGTGTTGTTAACTCCCCACTCGTTTCTACAGTCTCCCGCTTTATGGACACCCCACTTTATTTCCAGCGCTGTGGTTGAGCGAGGATCATCATCTGGGGTGATGAAGTAACCCATAAACCAGCCCCAGCGATTTGCACCTTCGCTTGCAGCATTCCCAAAAATAACTTTAGGCTGCATCACTCACCTCAAAAGAAGGAAGTGAACTATTTACGCTTACCGTAATCTCAATTGACAACAATACCCGGTTATATTGTTGTAGAGAGTGGGGTATTAGTTGCTCTAGATGAGAAAAAGTGCGTAGGCGCAGCCTGTCGTAGACATTGCTCATCACCTTCCTGGAGGCTTCTTCATTCATAACTAATTAAAATAGATGAACACAGATGATTAATTATCAAAATTATTTGTATCCATCCGCGTCCATCTACGGTTTTAGATTAAGGTGAGTTCGACCAACTTCTCCCTCCCAAAGCTACGATGTACACACAAGTCCTAAAATCCTCTAGCCAAATTTTTGTCAACTGTTGACTGTTAACCGTCAACCATCAACGGCGTCGGGGCGTTTCTCATCCCATCTTTCAAAAGAGTGGGTTTCCCGACACCTTTTTATAAATAAATATATGGCTGCGGACTTGTGTGTACACAGCTACTCTTGACTGGGAGCAGCAGGTTGCGATTGAGGTTGTTGGCGTAAACCGCGCAAAGATTCCCGCAACTTGTTCTGATTAGCGTTGTCTGGGCGCCGCCGACGCCGCTTTGCGGTTGGTTGTGGCTTTGGTGATGAATCGGTAGCCGTTCGCTCACGTTGGATGCGGCGTAAGGACTCTCTTGCACTTCCTTGAGTGCGAGTTGTTCTAGCTGGAGATGATGGGCTTGTAGCAGTACTTTCCGCTTTTTGAGGTTCTAACCGTCTACTAAATCCAGATATTACTGGTTTTCTAACTGTAGCTTCAGTAGATGCAGGTATCATCCGTCTGGGCCTACGTTTTGGAGCTTCCTCTGTGGAGTTTGCAGCCGTTGTTTGCCGAGTTCTCTCTTCTGCTTGTCTTTGTGTTTTCCGTTCTTGAGCTTGGCGATATCGCCGTGAACCTTTTATGGCATATTCAGTGGCTATAGCTACCCCTTGTCTACCACCTTCTGTGGGTTTTAATTTCCAGTCACGCGCTTGTCTGATGGTTTCTTCATCCAAGTCACGGTTGCCACTAGAGCGAGCAATCCGCACATTAGTAACATTGCCTTGTGCATCAGTATCAACAGCTACTTCTACTCTGCCTTCGATGCCTCGCCGCCTTGCTGCCTCTGGATAGTTGGATCTACATCCGCCTTCACGGCAATCTGCACGACCATTACCTGAACTGTTAATTTTTGGAGGTGTTGGCGCTGTTGCTATTGGCGGACGCTTTACTCGTTCATTGCCTACACCACTACCAGAGCCAGAGCCAATTCCTGAACCCGTACCACTGCCAGAGCCAGAGCCAGAGCCAATTCCTGAACCCGTACCCAAACCAACACCAGAGCCACTTCCTGAACCCGTACCTAAACCAACACCAGAGCCGGAGCCTGTGAGAACTCCACTAGCACCGCCACCTCCACCAGCATTTTGGCTGGCTTTTGAGTCTCTTAGTTCGCTTAAAACTCCTCTTAACTTTTGACTGTCTTGGTTTGTGGAGGGAGCAACAGTTGTCACAGGGACTTCTGGCTTGGGAGCAATTTGTGTATTTGCTGGCTGTGGGTTTTGAGTAATTTGTTTTGGTTGTTCAACTGGCTGAATTTTTGGTCTTTCAATAAATTCTTGTACTGGTTTTTGTACTGGCGGAGTTTCTATAGACTGTTTTTGAATAACTTCTGGTAATTTTTTGGGTTCTTCTGGAATTTTTTCAAGCGGTTTTTCTGGTTCCGCAGTCGGAGAATCTACGATCGCTAATTCTATTGCTTCATCTTCTTCTTTAGGCATTCTCGTCAAATAATTACCTATGCCTGAGGACAGTACGCCGATATGCAGCGCCAGTGAACCTATCAGACTGTAAGTCAGAAAAGACTTGAGAGCCTCAACTTCTTTGGAACGTTGCTTGACAGTAATGCCAGAAAAGCTCATAGCTATTGCTACCTATTCTCACTAATTTAGCTATCTTAGAATGCAAGGTTACAAATATCAAGTAAAAACTTCAAATTACTTGGGATAGCTTTACGGAACCCTGGACTAGCAAAAAATCTTTTGAAAGCATCACATATCATGGTTTTTGGACAAGATTAATTTTTATTGCAATTTAATTAAATTTCTTTATGTAACGCGAAGAAACGATTAAATAAAAATCATGATAATTACATTTGAAAAAATTATCATTATATTTTATATTTTATTGAGAAAAAGTTTCAGCTTTCCTCTAGATTCTGGTAGTCTAATTTTGTATTGTGGATGACGTTATAGAGGCACTACATGGGAATTCAGAATTTGTTTGCAGCAGGCGGTATCGTCATGTGGCCCCTGTTGGCGTTTTCGGTATTGGGTGTGGCACTTATCATCGAGCGGATCAGGTTTTGGGTAAGGATCAATAAGCGTCAAAACCGGGTAGTGCGAGATGTTTTGAATCTCTACCGTCTCGATAATGTTGTCGGTGCAATGGATAAACTTCAGAAAAACGCAGACTTGCCACTCGCCCGGATTTTTCTAGCGGCTTTAGAATTAGAGGAGCCAAATCCAGAGGAATTTCGTCTAGCGTTAGAAAGCGAATCACAGGCTGAGATACCTGTGTTAAAACGTTTCCAAAACCTTTTTGAGACAATTATTAGTCTGGCACCACTGTTGGGTCTTCTCGGGACTGTGTTAGGATTGATAGCCTCTTTTGCCTCCCTAAACCTTGGTGATGTGGGAGGTACTAAAACAACTGGTGTTACATCTGGGATTAGTGAAGCTCTAGTATCAACAGCATCGGGATTGATCGTTGCTATATTCATACTCATGTTTGCCAACACCTTTCGGGGACTGTACCAACGGCAAATCGCCCTAATTCAGGAGTATGGGGGACAGCTAGAATTACTCTACCGCCGTCGTTATGAACGAGGAGAAAAAACTTATGCGTCTACAAGATGAACCAGAAATTCCAGTGCAGATCAACATTTTGCCGATGATTGACGTGATATTTGCAATTTTGACATTTTTTATTATGTCAACTCTGTTTTTAACACGCTCAGAAGGTTTACCAGTAAATTTACCGAAGGCAGCTACGGCAAAACAACAGCAAGTTCCCTCTAAAATTACGATCACGGTAGATGAACAAGGAATAGTAAGTTTGAACCGCAAACCAACCACAGTTGATGATTTAACAGCGCAAGTGCGTGCTCTAATCGGTTCTAACTCAGAAGTGTTGGTAATTATTAATGCTGATGAAAAAGTTGGTCACGGGCGAGTAGTGGCTGTGATGGATCGCGTACGTCAAGTTGAAGGGGCAAAATTAGCGATCGCTACCCAAAAATAAACAGTAGAAATATTGTATATAAGAAGTTCAGCGAGTCAGGAAAATTTTATATTCTGGCTCCTAGCTCCTTCCTATCTAATGGCTATTACGCATCTGCAATTTTTGAGATATAAGTTTAAATAATAATTCTTGCTGTGAATGGATAAAAAAGTGGTCACTGTTGAACTCATGTACTGAGAGAGCAGCAATAGTCTGTTCTCGCCATGCTTGCAAAGCTTCATGACTAACTTCTTGGTCTTGCAAACCACCAAAAACAGTAATAGGACACTCCAGTGGCTGTCTTTGAGTGTAAATATAAGTTTCTAGAACTGCAAAATCTGCCCGCAAAATGGGAAGGAACATCTGCATCAGTTCCTGGCTTTCTAATACTGCTTTGGGTGTACCGTTAAGACTGTGTAGCTCGTTGAGCAAATCAGGGTCTGATAAAACGTGGAGAGGTGGTTTTGTGGACGAAATTTGCGGGGCGCGACGAGCAGAGATGAAGAGGTGAAAGGGAGTAAGATTATACTGAGAGCGAAGTAGATGGGTCAACTCAAAACTAACTAATCCGCCCATACTATGACCGAAGAAGGCGAATGGTTTGTCTAAGTATGGCATGAGAACTGGAGCGATCGCTTCAATAAGAGGTTCTAATCGCGTCAAGGGTGGTGACTTAATCTGTCTTCCCCGTCCCGGATATTCCACAGCACAGACTTCGACATTACTAGGTAAATTATTAGGCCAAGTCCGAAAAATTGCTGCGCTACCACCAGCGTAGGGGAAGCAGAATAAACGCAGGTTTGCTTGAAGATTAGGTTGGGGACAGATAACCCAGGAATTAAAGCTTGGCGTAGTTGTCATAATAGAGCTTAGAGTTAGAGAACACAACTCTGGTTTAATTTTTAAATATATTCACTGATAATCTTATGACAGGAATGGAACCTTGGGCGATATCAGCCGTTAGTGGTGAGTCTGATAAAGCGATGCCTTGTACAAGGGACTTCCAACTAAAAAAATATTCCATTGCGACTGTTAACTGTTAACAGTCAACTACCTCAAGTGGAATAATTTATTTTTTGGAGTTCCCTAAAAGTACCTTGCCCTTTATTTGAATGTTTACGGTATATTGCTGTTTATGCTGCGTAATTGGATAAAGTTGAGCTAAGGGGATTAAGTTTTTCGTGGCTTTTTTCAGATGACCAAATAATTATTAATTATTCGGTCAATCCAAAGATTCCATTAAGTCAATACACTTGTGCATCTGCTGGCGCATGGTTTCCCTATCAGCATGAAACCTTCGCCCATGACCTGGTAACACCCACTCGAAAGAGTAATTAGCCAAGTTACGCATTGATTTAGTCTGTTCTGACCAAGAATACCAACAGGCATTGTGGAATGCAATCAGTTGGTGCAATCTTTCTGACCAAGCGAGATGGTCGCCAGTGAACAGAAACTTATTTTTGTAGAGTAAAACAGTTTGTCCTTTGGTGTGACCGGGAACTGGGATAATTAATAAATCAGGTGTCAAAGCAAATGGTTCAGAACCAGTTAGCTGTATTTCTACATTGCGAGTATCCGTAGTAATATCATCAGCATGGAGGATGCGATCGCACTGAAAATGCTCGGCAAACTTTTGATGATCTGCCACATCATCCTTATGAGTTAGGTACATATAACGAATTGGCCCCATTTCTTCTAAACGCTTGACTAAAGGCGGCGTAAACCGGGGAGAATCTACCAAAATGTTACCTTCTGGAAGTTGAATTAAATAGCTAGCAGCACCATAAGATTTTTCAGAATGATAGCCACAGTGGTAAACATTTTCTGCTACTAATATTGGAAACTGTTGTTGAGCAACTTTGATATCTTTTGGTTTTTCAACAGTGCCAATAGAACTAGTAGGACATGCCAAAAGTGCTTCAAGCGCTGCTAATCTTTCCGCCTCATTGGTTGGTTGATGATAAACAGCCGATTGATCATCAACATCATAAAATACTTCAGGAGCCATCCAGCGACAGGTATCACAATCAATACAGGTGGTATCTACATAAAAATCGCCGTTGACATTTTGGAGACGACGCTGATTTAAATGAGCCATATTAATCCTTTTGCTTCCAAGCGCTTACTGGGGAGCGATAAACCTTATATCACTACGCTAGCAAAAGTAACTTGAGACTGTAGCCGCCACTAGAAGTAAATCTGCTCAAAAAGATTAAGACTCGTGAAACTCAGTAAGCAGAAATTGGGAAAACTGAACATAGACACTATCTGCTGATATATTCCCAAATATGCTTTACTGTTCTAATTCCAGTTGTTCAAATCCCTTTAACCCTGATGACAATAAGTTTTGCATTAAGTGTGGACAAACACTTACACCATTATTTAGAAACCGTTTCCGAGTAATACGACTTTTGGGTGAGGGTGGATTTAGCAGAACTTATGAAGCTAGGGATGCAGATAAGATAGACGAACCTTGCGTAATTAAACAATTTGTCCCGCAAGTTCAAGGAACGAATGCACTTGAGAAAGCTACGGAGTTATTTAAGCAAGAGGCGAAGCGACTGTATGACTTGGGAGAACACCCGCAAATTCCCCGTCTGATTGCTTATTTTGAACAAGATAAGCGGCTGTATCTGGTGCAAGAGTTAATTGAGGGGCAGAATTTATTACAGGAATTGCAGCAGCAGGGAGCTTTTAGCGAAGAAAAGATAAAACAGCTTTTGGCTGATATATTGCCTATCCTGAAGTTTATCCATGAACGCGGTGTGATTCATCGAGACATCAAGCCAGAAAATATCATGCGCCGCCGCCAGGATGACAAGTTAATATTAATTGATTTTGGTGTTTCTAAACAAATTACAAAAACTTTTGTAGGTGTTGGCACAACAGTAGGAACACCTGGATATACACCACTTGAGCAAATGCGTGGTCAAGTTTTCCCTGCAAGTGACCTTTATAGTTTAGGTGTAACTTGTATTCGGCTATTAACCCAATGTTTACCAAAAGCAGATGGTTCTAATGAACTTTATGATGCATTAAATAGTGAATGGATATGGAAAAATCATTTACTAAAAGATACACATATTATACCTTACTTGATCAAAACTTTAGATAGATTAATTGAGGAATACGTTAAAAAGCGCTATCAATCGGTAGATGAGGTATTTCTAGATTTAGATTTTTATAATAAGCCACAATCTAATCGAGATATAGATTTAAAATCGAATACAACTCAGTTAAGTGGAGAAGGTTGGAGACAACGGAAAAATTGGGGAACCCGTTCAATTTGGGATAATTCAGATGACTCGGATAGTGAAGAAAATTCTAGAGATTGGGATAGTTGGGAAAGTTCCGCAGGCAGCTATACTTGGTAAAGTTATGAAGATTGATGTAGCTGTTGATTCCTCTTTATGCTTGACAATAATTTAATTTTACAGGCAATGATTAAGTATGACTGAAATTGTATTTATCGTTGAAGATAATCCAGATGGTGGTTATACAGCTAGAGCTTTAACCGAGTCAATTTTTACTCAGGCTGACGATATAGAAACACTACGAGAAATGATCCGTGATGCGGTTCATTGCCATTTTCCTAATGAACAAAACCGTCCCAGAAGAATCTTACTTAAATAATAAGGTATTCAAATTTTTAAGTTTTGGATTTTCAGTTTTAGAGATGTGATTGCCCTTGGCGTTGGCGCAGGCATCGCTGTTCCCAATCTACAATAATTACATCCCAGAGGAATAGCTATGAAATGGCGTGTAATTCTTGAATCAGACCCAGAAACAGGCGATTGGGCTATATGCTGTCGAGAGTTACCAGGTTGTACTTCAGCAGGAGAAACTGAAGAAGAAGCCTTGGAAAATATTAAAGAAGCAATTCAATTGTATTTACAGCCGGAGTCAACACCATTAACTATTGGTAGAGTATGACCCAAACGCAATCCTAATACAATCCATCCTTCAAGAGTATCTTGCAAATCCTCCCGGCAAGCTTCTAGCGTTGCAGCGTTTGCCCACACACCTTGACATTCTAGAATTTCCCCATAAAAAGTTCCATCCTCAAGCAACTCATAAGTTGCTTTGTGCATTGCTGTACGAATGTAATTTGTCAACATTCAGCTTTTAATTAATTTGCTTATAACTGAAATTTTGCTTTTAATTGCAAATCCGCCAAACTCCTGAAAATGCGATCGCGCCCCTTTACCAAACGCGATCGCTAAATTTTCCATCCCCTAACCAAGAAAATGCAAATGATTACTCACCGCACTAATTAGATTATGGGTAACGGGAAGACTATCAACTACCATCCCTAGACACAACAGCATCATGTAGGAGATGGAGAAGAGAAACAACTCTTTAGCTACAGCGCGATCTTCTGGATTTTGCAACAAACGCCAAGATTTGTGGATAAATAATCCTCCCAGAATTACAGCGATCGCAGCATAAAGAATTCCACTTGCGCCCAAAGGATAAACCAATAACACGGTTGCAAATACTGTTACCAGCGTATAATACCAAATCTGCTTCACGGTTGCTGTATCACCTTCAATCACAGGTAGCATTGGTATCCCCACCTTTGCGTAATCATCCCGAATCATCAGAGCTAAAGCCCAGAAATGGGGTGGCGTCCACAAAAAGACGATGGCAAAAATTAACCATGCTGACCAGCTTAAAGTGCCTGTGACAGCAGCCCAACCCACTAACGCTGGAATTGCCCCAGCAGCCCCACCGATAACGATATTCTGGGTGCTGTGGCGTTTTAGCCAGTGGGTATAAACCAAAATATAAAAGACGATCCCAGAGAAGGCTAGCAGGGCGGCTAACAGGTTGGCAAATACTGCCAGGAGTGTAAAGGAAATCGTCGCCAGTGCGATCGCAAAAATGAGAGCATCACGCGGCTGAACCTTACCCGAAGGCATCGGACGATGGCGCGTCCGCTCCATGTCATAATCAATATCCCGGTCATAGACACAGTTAATCGTCTGGGCGCTTGCAGCAGCCAAAGTGCCACCAGTGAGAGTTACTAGCAACAGCAATGGGTCTACTTCTCCCTTAGCAGCAATCCACATACTCCCAGCCGTGGTAATCAAAAGCAACGGAATAATCCGAGGCTTCGTTAACTGGTAGTAACTTTGAATTACCTGTAAAAATGTTCCGTGGTGGCGAGAGACATTAGTCTCAATCATTTTGGCTCTGGTTCCTTATTTTTCAACAATTTATATGCAGCCCCCGCTCAAGCTGGCTCTTTTAGGCAAACGAAAACACAGATTTTCTGCACCTGCGTGGGTCGCAATACTCGCCGTTGCGGCTTTCGTCGTTTAGTGGAGAGTGGGGAGCAGGGGGAGATTAAGGAGAAGAACCAATGCTCAATGACGGCAGTTGCTCCACTTGGGGAGACCCCAAGACCGCACTGCCTCCCCAATGCCCAATGCCCCATTCCCTACTCAGCACTTAACACGGGCTAAACGCCCCGCTACCGCTAAGGTGAATCAGCACTAACTGAGTCACGCAGTGCAAGAACTGTGAAAACCACCAAGGTTCCCAGCAAAGTAGCTCCTATGGCTTGGTGAGAGACAGTGAGAGGCTCAACTTGGAGATGTAATTTGAAAGTGGCGAATCCCAACAAGATTTGTAAGGTTAACAACGCACCAGCCAAATTTGCCAGTCGCCGTAAGGCTGGATGTAGTGCTGGTGTCCGCCAACAGATAAATACCATTGCCAAAGTTGCCAAGGAAGGCGGTACCAAACCAGCAATATGGCTGTACATTACAGTACAAAGTTGAGAACCGCCCAGGCATTGGTGTAGCGCCCAGCGAGAGCCTACCAAAGCACCTAGCAAACTTTGCAGGTAAACCAAAACAGCAGCAGTTAAACCGACCCAAGGTAACTTACCAACGGTTCCAGTTCCCTGATACGGAGTGAGTGCCGTGCCAATAATCAGGAGGGTGCAAAAAAACAACAGCGCCGTTCCTAAATGAGCGGTAACGATATCAAACCGCAACAGTTCGGTAACGGTGAGTCCACCCAAGATGCCTTGGAAGACAATTAAAAACAGGGCGAATGTGGATGCCCAAGGCAGCCATTTGGGTAAGAAACGACGATGCCACCAGGACAAACCAAAGAGTGCGATCGCGCTTACACCAATTAAAGCTGCATCTAATCTATGAAACCACTCCAGGAACACCTGGAGATTCATTTGCTTGGCTGGCACCAGTTCGCCATAGCATAAGGGCCAGTCTGGGCAGGCAAGTCCAGCATTCATCACGCGGGTGGCACTGCCTATTGCCATCAAAATTAAGGTGGCTATGCATATTTTCCACACCAAGCGACGAATCATTTCCTTGGGCTTTCGCTGCTGAAGCGCCGCTTCATTTTGTTGTTGTAGGACAAATTCGCTCATGAATGATACCTTCTGCCCGCTCTTGGTGGCTCTCTTAAAATTTTCAATTTTCTTTTAGCGTCCTATCTTCACCCTAGCGTATAGGCTAAGGGTTTATAGATTAGCACTCACTTATACTTTGAATCACTCCAGAAAGGTTTTGCTTGAAGCTTTAGGTATTTTTCAAGATGTGAAAAATTGATTAATGATAATTAATTTAAACATTCTAAATTTTTCCTTAAATTTTCCTACTGATTTGTATCTACTTTCGGCAGTATCTGATAGTCACCTTGTACTCAAAATTAGTAAAATAGTTAAAAAACTTAATAAAAAATTCAGACCTTTTGACTCTATGCCTTCCAGCCTAGACTACCTTAGTAAGTGAGCAGCTTTAAGATAACGTAGTAAATTCAATTAAGTAAGCCGTGAAGATTCCAAGTTCAATCTGGACATTACTGATTGGCATCGTGCTAACGCTAGTCAGCCTTTGGTACGGTCAAAATCACGGACTGTTGCCAGCAGCAGCCACGGATGAAGCCGAATTAGTTGATGGTCTGTTCAACGCGATGATGATCATTTCTACAGGTATATTCCTGCTCGTAGAAGGTATTTTAATTTACTCTGCGTTTAAATATCGTCGGCGTGCAGGTGACAATGAAGACGGCCCACCAGTTGAGGGCAATGTACCTTTAGAAATTCTCTGGACGGCGATCCCAGCAATTATCGTTATCGGTATTTCTGTTTACAGCTTTGATGTCTACAACGAAATCGGTGGCTTTGATCCCCATGCTATTCATGAAGCACCGATGATGAATCAGGAATCAATGGCAATGCCTGGAAGTGCCATGGCAGCAACTTTAAGCGATACTCCTCCTAGCACCGAACCCAACCTCAATCAAGAAAAATCTGATGAGGCAATGCAAGACCCAGCTACTGCAGAAGTCCGCAATGCTGACCAAATTCCCCAACTGCGGAATGCTCCAGGTGTCGGTAGTGTTGCTCCGACAATTGGGGGAACTCCTGATAAAGCAGGCAAACCAGCAGGATTACAAGTCAACGTCACAGGTCTACAATATGCTTGGCTTTTCACCTATCCTGAAACTGGTATAACTACAGGTGAAATGCACGTCCCCATCGGGCGAGAAGTGGAAATCAATATGACAGCCAACGATGTCATCCATGCCTTTTGGGTGCCAGAGTTCCGTCTGAAACAAGATGCGATCCCTGGTAGGCAAAGCGAGATTCGCTTCACTCCCAAAAAAGCAGGGGATTATGTCCTAATCTGTGCTGAACTTTGTGGCCCCTACCACGGTGCAATGAGAGCAACAGTAGTCGTTGAGCCAGAAGAAGCCTTTGACAAATGGATGCAAGAACAGCTAGTTGCTAGTAAAGAAACACTAAATCAAGCCGTTGCTGTTAATCCTACGGATCTATCCCCAAATGAATTTCTCGCTCCTTACACCAAGGATATGGGAATTAAGCCAGAAATCCTCCATCAAGTTCACCATTAGTCATTGGTCATTGGTCATTAGTCATTAGTCATTGGTCTAAATAAATGACAAATGACAAAAGAACAACTGACAAAGCGCAAAGTCTGAGCGGAGGTTTCCTCCGTTCCCCGAAGGGGTTGCCGCAGGCATCAGAACTTTGTAAGAGAGGACAAATGACAAAAGATAACTAACGACTATGACCCAAGCTCAAGTGCAAGAAACTGCCAACGCCCCTGCTCTTGTTGAGGAGCCAGGGATTAGAAAATGGCAAGACTACTTTAGTTTCAACACCGACCATAAGGTGATTGGGATTCAATACCTAGTCACTACATTCATTTTTTACTGTATCGGTGGCGTGATGGCTGACTTGGTTCGTACAGAACTGCGAACTCCAGAAATCGATTTCGTCACCCCTGAAGTTTACAACAGCTTATTTACGCTGCACGCCACGATCATGATTTTCTTGTGGATCGTGCCAGCCGGTGCGGGTTTTGCTAACTTCCTCATTCCCTTGATGATTGGGGCAAAGGATATGGCATTCCCACGCTTGAATGCTGTTGCCTTTTGGATGATTCCCCCTGCGGGTTTATTGTTGATCGCTAGTTTAGTGGTAGGCGATGCACCGGATGCGGGTTGGACTTCCTACCCTCCCTTGAGCTTGGTAACAGGTCAAGTAGGTGAGGGAATTTGGATTATGAGCGTCCTCCTACTAGGTACGTCATCGATTTTAGGGGCAATCAATTTCCTCGTCACATTGCTCAAGATGCGTATCCCGGGTATGGGGGTTCATCAAATGCCCTTGTTCTGCTGGGCGATGTTTGCAACCTCGGCATTGACTCTGGTATCTACGCCAGTGTTAGCAGCAGGTCTAATTCTGCTGGCTTTTGACTTAATTGCCGGGACAACATTTTTTAACCCAACTGGAGGTGGCGACCCAGTAGTTTACCAGCATATGTTCTGGTTTTACTCCCACCCAGCCGTTTACATCATGATTTTGCCCTTTTTTGGGGCAATTTCAGAAATTATCCCGGTGCATTCCCGCAAGCCAATTTTTGGCTATAAAGCGATCGCTTATTCGTCTCTTGCCATTAGCTTTTTGGGGCTAATTGTTTGGGCGCACCACATGTTTACCAGTGGTATTCCTGGTTGGTTGCGGATGTTCTTTATGATCACCACCATGATCATTGCCGTACCCACAGGAATTAAAATTTTCAGCTGGTTAGGAACCATGTGGGGTGGAAAAATCCGGCTTAACACTGCCATGCTGTTCGCAATGGGTTTTGTTGGTACCTTTGTGATTGGCGGGATCAGTGGCGTAATGTTGGCAGCAGTGCCCTTTGACATTCACGTTCACGACACCTATTTTGTAGTAGCGCACTTGCACTACGTGCTGTTTGGTGGTAGTGTTCTCGGCATTTATGCGGCGATTTACCACTGGTTCCCAAAAATGACGGGACGGATGGTAAACGAATTTTGGGGCAAGGTTCACTTTGCCTTAACAATAGTGGGTCTGAATATGGCCTTCTTACCAATGCATAAGCTGGGATTAATGGGCATGAACCGCCGTATTGCCCAGTATGACCCCAAATTTACCTTTCTCAACGAAATCTGCACTTATGGCGCTTACATACTAGCAGTTTCGACATTCCCCTTCATCATCAATGCGATTTGGAGTTGGTTATACGGCGAAAAAGCTGGTAATAATCCCTGGAGGGCACTGACTTTAGAGTGGATGACAACCTCACCACCTGCGATCGAGAATTTTGATCAAACTCCAGTACTAGCTACAGGCCCCTACGATTACGGTTTGGAAAAGGCTGACGAAGGTGTACCTTTATCTGATCCAGATCCAGTCTTGTCTGGTGGGCCAAACTCAGTATTGAGAGCAAAACCCGATCCAGCCGTTGCTGCTAATCCCGAAGATCGTAAATAAACAGGTTCTGGGGTATTGGATATTGGGCATGGGGCATTGGTTATTTCTGCCTTGCCCCATTCCTCATTCCCCATTCCCCATTCTCCATTCCCCAATTTATCCTTTAAAAAATTCATGCAAAGTCAAACGATTGACCCAGCTAAAACCGAATTAAATCATCACCATGAAGCGGAAACGTCCGTCGGTCATCACGAAGAACATCCAGACCATCGTCTGTTTGGGCTAATTGTCTTCCTGATTGCTGAAGGGATGATTTTCCTGGGGCTGTTTGGAGCCTATCTGGCTTTCCGTGCTACCTTACCTGCATGGCCCCCAGCAGGGACTCCAGAATTAGAACTATTGTTACCCGGAGTGAACACCATCAATCTGATTTCTAGTAGTTTTGTCATGCACAATGCCGACACTGCTATTAAAAAGAACGATACACGGGGGGCACAAATCTGGTTAGCAATTACGGCGGCGATGGGTGCTATTTTCTTGGTAGGTCAAGTATATGAATATACCCATTTAGAATTTGGCTTAACTACCAATTTATTTGCTAGTGCATTTTACGTTTTGACTGGTTTCCACGGATTGCACGTTACCCTCGGCGTTTTAGCAATTGTTGCTGTATTATGGCGATCGCGCGTTCCTGGTCACTACAGTAACGAAAAGCACTTTGGCATTGAAGCAGCCGAAATCTACTGGCACTTCGTTGACGTGATTTGGATTATTTTGTTCGGATTACTGTATCTACTGTGAGTATTAATTATTTAGTTGTTCATTCCACGCGGACAACTTAATAAGCCTCCACTAGGGGGCTTTTTTCATTAATAGAATGCTGCTCTTACAGTTAGCTGTCCGGATGTCGCATTATTTTATGTATCGGCTGGCAGCAAAATCTAAATTAGAACTGTTTCTAAAAGGCTAGATATCTAGGTAGTTATCTAAAACGTTTTTTATTTTTATAAAACAGTTTTATCCTTTATCTATCAAAAGTTACAGATAATATATTAAAATCAGCGTAGGCTTTTTTTATTATAACTTTTGCTAAATGCAACTGAGTTAATACAAGTAATACAGCCACGAGTAAAAGGTAGGAAAGGTCGGAAAAGTTGGATGTTTCTTATAAACTATTGAATAAACTTTAATGGTTGAGAAGTTACTCCTATTTATCTAAAAACTCATCACTCGTTATTCACCCCAAAGGCTTACTTCCTCTTTTTTCTTTTGTCGAACATTTAGATATGACAAGGCAATCACGTTTAGTGATGGACGCTGTGAAGATACTTATGTCTTTAAATGCCACTGTTCAAGGCTTTGTCAGCAATCAGACCCAATATTTAAAATAAATCTATCAACTCGTGAAAGTTGTCTTCTACCCACAGTTATAAATACTGTGGGATAGTGTAAAATTTACTTAAGTGATACAATTTATTCAACTATTCCAGAAATAAATTTTTATATTAAGATACCAATATAAGGTATGGAATAAACCAGTTAAGCGGCTAACTATAAAACGGCTTAAAAGCATAGGTCGCCTGAGAAGCTAACTGCCTCAAATACCAACAAACCTAGCCGCAGGTATTCATAATGCCACCCAAGCTCGAATGGTCAGTAAATTAACAAGTAGTATACGCCATATGAGCCAGAACCCTCTAGTTAGAAAAAAACTCCGGAGTCGCTTTGAGACTGTCAAACTGCTGGAAAGTGGAGGATCTAGTAATACTTACTTGTTAAGAGGTGCTATACGTAAAAAACATCAATACTCTCTCGCCAGAAAAACACTTCGGAATCGATTTGAAATTGTCAAACACTTAGGAAGCGGAGGATCTGGTGATACCTATTTAGCGGTAGACCTAGATTTACCAGGACGACCTCATTGTGTTGTCAAACATTTCCAGCCAAAAGATTCCAATCCTGCTATTTTGCCCATAGCTAAAAGTCTATTTGATCGGGAAGCGGAAGTTTTATACCAGCTAGGCAACGACCACGACCAAATTCCTAGACTATTTGCCCATTTTAATGAAGATGGGGATTTCTATTTAGTCCAGGAATTTATTGATGGTCATGCATTGACTCAAGAAATTGTACCGGGTCAGCGTCTTAGCGAGAATGCAGTCTTAAATTTATTGAAAGAAATCCTGGAAGTACTGTCTTTTGTCCACCAAAACAACATTATTCACCGGGATATTAAGCCCCAAAATCTAATGCGTCGGCACTCAGATCAGAAGATTGTGCTAATTGACTTTGGGAGTATTAAGAAAATTGGTGCTTTAGGAGCAGGCTTAACAATTGCTGTTGGGACTCCTGGCTATATGCCAAGCGAACAGGCTAAGGGAAAGCCAAGACTTTGCAGCGATATCTATGCATTAGGGATGATTGGCATTCAAGCTTTGACAGGTTTAATACCTGAGCAACTACAAGAAGATCCTAATACTGGAGAAGTTCTCTGGCGCCATCAGGCACAGGTAAGTAATGTTCTGGCAGATATTTTAGATACAATGGTTCGCGATCGCTTTAGCCAGCGTTACCAATCTGCCTCAGAAGCTTTGCAAGCGCTTAATTCTGATCTGGTATTGTCAAAATCCTCAGAAGCTGATGGTATAGAGCAAAACAGCGACAACACTTATCCACTAACTTATAGAAACTTTATTTTGCTGCTAGGAATAGGGCTTGGTGTTACCACTAGTTTAATGGTATTAGTTTTAATTTATACACTTATTAATACAGGTATATCGCCTCCAAACCAACCAACTCAATTAAATAATTTTATACAAAAATTACTTGAGCCACGGTTGGCTAATGTTAATGTCAATAGGACTTACGCATTGACAGAGAAGCCAAAGTAATAGGTATAGTTTTCAAGGCTTATAGCTAGGTTTTTCAATGATATTTTGGCGATGCTTGCGGCGGGCTACGCCTACGCAACCAATCAAGAGTTATTAATAAAAGCCTGAAACAACGTATTTACCTTAATACATAAGATGGTTATTTTGTACAGTGCGTAACTCTTAGTCAATAGCCTAGTACCTTACGGCGTAAATAGAGCAACCATTGAAAATTCTTAAAGAGCTTATTCCATAATACTTTTGACTTTTGCCTTGTGGTACTAGTAGCTAAATCAGCAGCTTACAGAGGAGTCAATAGGAGCAATTCCACCATTGCAAAGGATACCAAAGAGCAAATTTATCCATACTACATTAGGAAGAATTAATCATCTACCAACAATTAGATAAAATCCGCTATTAACTGGTTTATTCCAAATTTGCTCTTAACCTCAATATTTATAGATTCCTGTAGGATAAATAGAATAAACAAGATTTAAAGATATGGACAATACAAATCAAAAAAAAGCTTTAATTAACGGTGAAATCGCCCTCTTTCTTAGAGGTTTGATTATTGGTAAAGTACTGACACTTATGGTTATTGGCGGACTGCTTTGGTGGTTACTCAAGCCGAACTTAGCTTCCCGTAACAGCGTTAGCTCCTCTAATCAAAATTTCAATAGCCTCTCTAGTACTGCATCAACTTTTCAGACAGTTACTAATGTCCCCACTGCCTCATTTAACTACGGAGGTAGTACAGCTTGGGCATCTATCCGGCAATTGGTAGATTCTCAGATCCAGAGCGATCGCCCGGAACTACAATTACGTTATGTAGACCCTGTTAATGGTAGCCCTGGTTCTAGCTCCGGCATTCGGATGTTACTTGATGGAAAACTAGACTTTGCTCAGTCCTCTCGTCCCCTTACAGATGAAGAACGAGCTATTGCAAAAGAGCGAGGCTTCACCCTTGAGCAACGTCAGGTTGGTAGGGATGCGATTGCAGTAGTAGTCAACCCATCACTCAATCTGCCTGGTTTAACTGTTCAGCAATTGCAGCAGATTTATTTGGGGAAAATTACTAACTGGAACCAAATAGGTGGGCCAAACCTACTTATCACACCTTTATCTCAACGACCAGAGGACGCAGATACAGTAATATTCTCTAGCAACAGCGACTTGAAGGGGCAAACACTTAGCTCTAATGTACAGTATGTCTACTCTACTACAGAGGCAGTGCGGCAACTCAGTAAAACCCCTGGCGGTGTCTATTATGCTTCTGCCCGTTCAGTATTACCTCAATGTAGTGTGAAGGCTTTGCCATTGGGACAGACTTCTAGTCAGCTAATTCCTCCCTATAGCGAACCTTTGGTATCACCTGAGCAATGTCTACGTCAGCGCAACCAGCTAAATACTCAGGCTGTCAAAAATGGTAGCTATCCTATGATTGCTAACTTGTTTGTGATTATTAAGCAAAATAAAGGTCGGGAACAGCAGATTGGGGATGCCTATGCCAAACTTTTATTAACTGACCAGGGACAAAGGGCAATTGAGCAAGCTGGTTTTGTTGGGGTTCGCTAGTAGAGCACAACGTAAATCTAGCTACCATCTCAAATAACAAGATTTGGGGCAAAAATCTCCTTGTTAAAAGAAAGTAGGTAAATTTGGGCCACAGTGTACTATAACTCAAGTTATTAGTTATTGTTGAGTGCGATCACGCTTTCTACTACACCTCATTCAGACTTGTTCAAAAAGTCAGGGTTCTAGAGGAAGCGATCGCACCACTTACTGCTGTTCAATCAATATTAATGTATTCATCACTTGAGTTGAAAATATTTTTACTCGACGGCATAAGAAGTAAATTGGCGTTTAAAAGGAGAATGAAACCCAATGACAATATCAGAAGTGGGTACACCTAACTCAACCAATCGTTCAGCAACAGACTCTTCTGTACCGTTATACTGAATCCATATTTTACCATTTTGAATATCAAAATGCATGACTGGGCCAAACACCCGCTTATCTCCTTGCCAGCCAACATAAGCTAATTGATAATGGTCATTTTCACTATCAATAATTAGTTGTGAATTGACTGTATCCGTATTATTGATATTTTGTGCATGTTCTGTCAATATTTGTTTTATTAGTTGTCGATAATGTTTTATCTTATCCATTGCCGAATCTCCTCCTGTCTAGGATCATAGACTATTAACTTAACTTGGTAACGTTGAAGGGCACGTTGGACGAAGGGAAGTTGAAAAAAATTTTGATAGGTTTCGCTAGGGACAGCTAAGTATCCAATTCTGTCTGCTTCTTGTTCTTCGAGAGCTTGGCAGTAATTTAGATATTGTCCAAGTGCAGTATGAAATTCACTAATATCTGAATCTGCAATAAAACTCTTAATTTCAACAGCTATTTTCTCTGTATTACGTTCTGCGGCAATAGAATTTTCAGCCGCTAAATCTATTTGTAGTTTAATTGCTTCACTAATACGAATTGTAAAAGGATCATGAGTAATTATCCACCCATCTTTAATTAATCTTTTTTAACCTGTTCATGAAAAACATCTTTAGCCATTTTGCTATCTCTAGATTTAGGACCAGATTAACCCAAAATAATGTTTTTGTTTTATGTAATGCGTTCCTCGAAGGGGTTGTCAAAGACATCGCATTCTCCATTATTCTGCATTGCTGCGGCGAGTTTTTCTAGATTTTGACGAACAGTAACACTACGAAGATGATCTACACCCCAGACTCGTTCACAAATATCTAAAGCCTGCAAATAAAGCGGTTCTGCTTCACAGTAACGTCCAGTTTCACGATAAATTTCTGCTAGATTATTGAGACTTTCGGCAACATTGGGATGATTTTCTCCTAATAGGTGCTTATCAAGTTCTAAGGCTTTTATACATAAAGGTTCCGCTTCATTAAAACGCCCTTGCTCCCTGTACATATAACTAAGAGCGTAGATAGTATCTGCTAAAAGCGGATGCGCCTTTTGCAATAGACGCTCTTTAAGTTCCAAGGATTCCAAAAATAAAGATTCTGCTTGATCGTAGCGTCCTTGAGCGCGGTATATCAATCCTAAATTGTGTAAATCTGTTGCAACATCAGGATTTTCTTCTCCTAAAAATCGCTTATCTAATTCTATTGCTTGGAGCGACAACGGTTCAGCTTCAGTGTAACGCCCTTGATGGTAATAAAGTAGCGCTAAATTATTTAGTATAAGAGCCAAAGAAAGATGATTTTCGTCAAGCAAACGTTTTTCGAGTTCTAATGCTTGCAGATACAGGGGTTCAGCTTCGTTATAACGTTCTTGTTCATCATATAGTAATGCCAAATCGTTGAGACTGAAAACGACATCGGCATGATTTTCTCCCCACAAGTGTTTCCTCAGTTCCAAAGCTTGTTGATATAAGAGTTCCGCTTTAGTATATTGTCCAGTAGATTTGTAGAGTCCTGCCAAATTATTCAGGCTAGTAGCGAAAGAAGGGTGATTGTCTCCTAACAAGCGTTTCGTTAGTTCCAAAGCTTGTTTATATAGTGGTTCTGCTTCGCTGTAACGTCCTGTTGCACGATATATTCCTGCTAAATTGTTGAAGTTAGTAGCTAAGTCTATCTGCAAACCTGATTCATTTTGTAGTTCAATCGCCTTACGCCAGTACTTTATTGCTAGTTCTTGTTCTTCTTGATAATTCTGAGACTCACCCCGCTCTAATCTGCTACGGTAAATATCGCCTAATCTTGAGTATAAAGTAGCCAAGGTGGGATGTTTAGTTCCGCGTTCCTGTTCTACTTTTTCGATTAACCCTTGTAAATCTTGGATGGGCAAGAAAAAGGAGTTATCTTCATTAGTATCTGTGCTGGCTAATTCAGTGTCTCTAAAAACAAAGCGTATATGTTCTAGTTCTTTACCAGGAATAGCATTTGTCTTTTTAGATTCAAACCGAAATACCCCGTTGCGCCAACTCCAAAAATCAGGGGCTTTTTTAATCAGGTTGACTAAAATTTGGTTAGTTACCCAAAGTACAATCGCAAAGGGAAACTCGCGCAATCCTTCTCTTGTCCACTGTAAGTAACCAAAAAATTTCTCTTGTTCTGATTGCTCATTTCCCAATCGGAGAAAATAAAGTTGTTCAGCACCCGTCACAGTAATTACCGCCGGGTTTTGCTGACGAAGATATTCTTCTTGTTGTACCAGTTGGTTAAGAGCAGCTTTGAGGCTCGGCTCTTGACGTGCTAAAGTTACTCGATATGTACGGAAAGCAGGTTGTAGTTCAGCTTCATATTGGGCAATAATCTCATCACGAAAATTAGCATCATCACAAACTGCAATCAGTAAATTTAATCCCCTTTTCTGAGCTTCAATAGAAACAATTAAATCATCATACGCGTCTTGATTTTCTCCTTCATCAAATAGTTCTTCATTTAACATTAATCGCTCCCTGTCTTTTCAGGCTTTCGATAATAATTGGATGAACATCATACCAAGTTTCTTCAGTGCGATATTCTAGAACATATAGCCCATGAAGTAAATCCAAAAATTCTGCTTGTTTGGGGTCATTAGGCATGAATTGTTCATAGATACTCTGCAAAATATCTGTATCAACCTTTCCTAAACGTATGGAAAAATCATTACGGATTTTATTGATTGCTTGAAGAAGAATTTTATCGTCAATAATAACTTCGGCTGAGGGATTTCTTCGGATAGTCCGCAAACAAATGCGACAACATTCCTTTGAGATACGAATTAACTCTCGCAACACGCCACCACTGTAAATCACAATTTTTTCAGCTGTTTCTGCTGCAATTAATTCACTGGAAATCCGCTTTTGTAAAACTTCACCGAGAATCATTGTTGCTTCCGGGCGAGGTTCAGCATTAGGAAAGCGATTTTTACCTTTATCAAATATTTTTAAGACAGGCATTGCGACAACCTGATCGTTGGTTTCAGTGGCAATTATTGTACTGATGAATGTTTCCCGAAGTACTGCGATCGGGATAGTATAAATAATTTGGAAGTTTGGTTGACAAAGAGCTTTAATGTTATCTCGATAAATTTCGTTAACTCTTCCTAAGTCCAGTTTATCTAAATCATCAATAATGACTAAAACGTTTTGTTTAGTTGCAGCTTGAATTAGAGCAGCAATTTCATTAATTCTGGCAACTAAATCTGATAACTTGCGTTCAAATTCTTGCTTAATTTCATCCCGAACGCTAGCATCAGCTTTTAATTTAGAGCTAATCAACTTTAGAAGGTCAAAACCTACCCCAGCTTCTATCTGTATATTTGATTCTTCAGTGCGGGTGCGAGTAGCAAACCACTTATAAAGAGCTTCTTTAGTAGATTGCGGAATATCAACTCGGCGTGCTTCTGCCTCTGTCATTAAATTAACTGCGATCGCAAACAGTATATTAATATGATTAACAGCCGACATTTCGATTTTGTCAGCAATAGAAAAGAGGACTACAAAATATTTATTTTGAATTTGTCGGCTAAACTCAGCTAACAAAGTAGACTTACCACATCCCCGATGTCCTGTAAAGACAATTTTGCCATCTCCATTAGGACTATCTTCCACTAATTGGTTCAGGTCTGCAATCAAATCATCGCCATATTCGACTCGAAATCTTTCCATTTCGTTCCGTTCCATCAACGGAAAGAGTTCGAGATTACTGTATGCTTCTTGAAAGGAGTTTAATAAGTCTTGAGACATTGGATAGTGCCGTAAACATGGGAACTATTCATATAATGGCTCATGATTTTTAAAGTAGAAATTCAAATAATTAGAAATTTTCTAACTCTATTAATAAATAATTACTAAGTGGATACTGTCTTATATTTTCAAAGAAGATACTCCAGCTTCCACAATCCCAACCGAGAAATAAGTAATAGAGGTGAATTTAGATAAGAACGAATAATAGATTATACATTCAATAAATAAAAATAAATTATAAAGTATACATTTGAAATAGTGAAAGCTACCTAACAGATAAATAAAATTAAATTTTCCCCATCTTATGTTTGTGTCTCTTCCGGGTATTATTGCAACAGTAGCTGTCTCAGTTACAACATAGGTCGTCTATATTGAAACATTTATGATTTTTGGGCATTAGGATTTTAATTAGTCCAGCGATCGCAAATAGACTAAAGGTGTCTTCAACGAAGGCGCAGGGGGAAGGGAGTAGAGAGAAATGACCCCTTCAAGAACTGCTCCCTTGCCTCTTTTTGAAATTTTCAATCTTTTGATTGGGTAATGCGGAGAATTTTATCTTGCTGTGAAGGACAACTTCCTCGCCCATCACAATTACTGGTTGTGATATACAATTGGCCATCTGGCCCCATAATTGCCTCTCGAAGTCGTCCGTGTTTACCTTGTAAATACACCTCATGGCGCTGGACTTGCTGGGGTGACTCTGGGTTAAAGACGACACGCTGCAAGTGTTCGGAGCGGAGGGTAGGAATGATTAAGCTACCCTTCCATTCTGGAATAGAATTTCCTGTATAAATTGCTGCCCCGCCTGGGGGTAAAGCTTCACGCCAAACAATGGAAGGAGTCACAAGTCCTTCCCCTGATTCACAACGGTAGATGGTGGGCCAGCCGAGGTTGTCGCCTGCTCTTGCTAGGCTGACTTTATCGTGACCGCTTCTGCCTAACTCGCCACTGGGACCATGATCTGTTACCCATAGTGTTGATGCATCGTACCAATCAAACCCTTGAGTGTTGCGAATACCAGTGATATATACGGGATTTTTAAACGGATTGTCTTGCGGTACTTGTCCATCTGGCGTTACACGCAAAATTTTTCCAGCAAGGCTATTAACATCCTGGGAACTTTGCGGATCTCTCGCATCGCCAGTCCCAATGTAGAGCATTCCATCAGCACCAAAGCGAATACGACCACCGTTGTGATACACTGCCACGGGAATATCATCAAGAATTATTCTATCTGACGAGGCACTAAGCCCATTTTGGGATAATTGCCATCGTTCAACACGATTGACCTGTGAACCATTTCTATCAGCAGTGTAGTAAACGTAAAAAAGTCGGTTTTCGGCAAACTTAGGATGAGTTGCAATGCCAAGTAAACCACCTTCACCACTTTCTGTAACATCAATGGTAGCTACTGGTTTTTGAATAAGTTTACCATCCCGTACCAACCGAACCCGTCCAGGTCGTTCACTAACTAACATATCTTGATTTGGCAGAAAAGCTATTCCCCAAGGAACTTCAAAACCTGTTGCCACTTCTTCAACCCGCAGGTTTACCTGTCCTTGTGAACCAAAGCCATCTTTGACTAGAGTACACGCTTGATTGTTGGTAGAAGTTTGTTCACTGATTTGTTTAGTTATTTCTCTTTCTTGATTATTAGTGTTTGCAGATTCAGATGTTGGTGAGGTGCAAGAAGAAATTCCCAGCCAAAATATGCAAACAAGCAATTTCCCTGCAATAATTTTTGTCAGGATCATAATAATTGTCTCCAAAAAATTGCTACTTGCATGGTTTTAAAATAGCTAAATGAATATTTTTCCTTTTGTTGCGAACTTGCTAGAGATGTAGTTTAAGGCTTGATTCTCCGGTTACCATGAAGACCTTCAAGTTTTACAGATTGTATGTGTAGTTAAGTTTTGTTACCTCTATCCACAGGCCTACTTAAAAAGCTACTATTTCACCCTACTTCTTTTTTTCATAGCACCCAATAGTGAAACAAACAGCAGCAACACAGAAACTATTTCCAATCGTCCTACCCAGATAAACAGAATAATAGTGAGTTTACCTCCCCAAAGTAAATTCGGATCTGTAATTCCTGTGGATAATCCGACGTTACCTAATGCAGAAGCGGCTTCTAAAATAATATCGCTGAGTGTATATTCTGGTGGAACAAAATGCTGCAAAGCAAAAGTCCCGATTGCAAGTAAAACTATCCACAATGTAGCGAATGCAGCCGCGTAAAACTGACGATAAGCTTTGGCTGCCGTTAAGACTTCATTATTGATTTTGTGTTGCATCAATTTTTGAGGTTGTAAAAACAATTGTTGAAAGTGCCACAATATAGCCCGATACAGTGTCACAACTCGCCTTAGTTTCAGTCCACCTACTGTAGAACCCGCAGTACCACCAAAAATCATTGCTACACTTAACAGGAATTTAACACCAAAACCCCAAGGTTGCAGTTCTGTTGTGTGGAAACCACAGGTTGTTAAGGCAGAAACCCATTGAAACAATGAATCTATCCAGAGAAAGGTTCCCCTCAATTGCTGGCAAATGCAATAGTACTTAGGTACATCAAAAAATTAAATTACTCAATTCCTGCGTCCAATACGACTGTCCGATTTCTTCTCCCCCTGCTCCCCCTGCTCACCAAAGCGATTGATTATTTTTTTATTTGGAAGTCCCTAAGAGCCAACAGGTTCGCGATCGCTATAATAAATCATAATTTCTACTAAATGGGCATCCTTGTCGTTAGCATTAAGAACATACACAGTTTCATGACTGGTAAACTGAGGTTTCGGGCCGTTGCTGTATGCAGGGATATACCCTTCAGTTATAGCCCAGCAAATACGTTGGTAAGTCTTCTCTCTTATCTCGTGAGACTTAAATTTTAGTTCTGTTTGCTTTACTATTTTTGGCTCTACTTTCCATAAACACTCCCTGTCATCTATCAGTAGGGTAAAATATATAACTCTTCAGAAGGATTGACATTTTAAAATTTTCAATAATTCATCTTGCATATTCTGAAAAAAAGTTATAAATTATTAGTTTATAGGGGAATAATCTGACTTCTTAGTGTCAAAAACTAATCGTGATGAAGTAAATATACCGTAACCAGTTTTAACTTCATGCAAATCCTAAACAGCACTGAAGATATGTTTTTATTTGGTAAAGCTTAAGATTCTGGACATTAAACAGAACAATAAATAATCTAAAAATATATTTTGTGTGACTGTTTTGAAGAATCATGTTACTGCTTGTGATAACAACAACTATAATTCACCAAAACAGTAATCGATTATAAATGAACTAACTATCAATAAATTTGCGTAAATGCCAGCATATTTATTCATCGTTAATTGATTGATTTTCTCAAAATTATATTTGCTATTCAAAGAATCGTTTTTGTTATGCTGAGAATAGCAAAAATAGGAAATGAAGACGTATCTACCACAACTTTACAATCCCAATGGAGCTATTTTGGCGATGCACTTGAACGAATTGGAAACTACTGAAAATTTAAAAGAAGTAGAAGAAGCGTGGCTAACACTAGAAAAATCAATTCTCTATTATCAAGGACGCCCTGTTGGTACGGTAGCAGCTTATGATGTATCCGTAGAGGCGCTCAATTATGACCAATGTTTTATTCGGGATTTTGTCTCTTCAGCTCTAATTTTTCTGATCAAAGGTAGAACAGATATTGTTCGTAATTTCTTAGAAGAAACCTTAAAGTTACAGCCTAAAGAAAGGGCATTAGATGCTTATAAGCCTGGGCGAGGATTAATTCCAGCTAGCTTTAAAGTTGTATCTGAAAATGGGCACGAATATTTAGAAGCAGATTTTGGTGAACATGCGATCGCTAGAGTTACGCCAGTAGATTCTTGCTTATGGTGGATTATTTTGTTGCGTGCTTATGTAGTTGCCACAGAAGACTTTTCTCTAGCCTATCAACCTGAATTCCAAAATGGGATCAGGTTAATCATGGAAATCTGCTTGGCGAATCGTTTTGATATGTACCCAACGCTGTTGGTTCCAGATGGCGCTTGTATGATTGACCGTCGTATGGGCATTTATGGGCATCCTATAGAACTACAAGTTCTCTTTTTTACGGCATTGCGTGCATCTCGTGAATTGCTAATTTGCCAAGGCAATTCCGATATTGTTGAAGCCATTGATAACCGATTGCCTCTTTTATGCGCTCATATCCGCCAGCATTATTGGATAGATATTAATCGCCTGAATGCAATTTATCGTTTCAAAAGTGAAGAATATGGCAAGGGTGCTGTTAATCTGTTCAACATCTATGTAGATTCTGTTCCCTATTATGAATTGGACAAATGGCTGCCGAGAAAAGGTGGTTATCTAGCAGGTAATGTTGGGCCGTCGCAGCTAGATACTCGCTTCTTTTCACTCGGAAACTTAATGGCAATCATTTCAGACTTAGCTACCGAAGAACAGTCACAAGGGATTATGACTCTCATTGAGGATCGATGGGATGACTTGGTAGGAGATATGCCAATGAAAATTTGTTTCCCAGCTTTGGAACATGAAGAATACAGAATTGTAACTGGATGTGACCCCAAAAATATCCCTTGGTCGTATCATAATGCTGGTAGTTGGCCTGTTTTAATGTGGATGTTAGCGGCTGCGGCTGTGAAAACTAACAGAACAAGTCTTGCACAAAAGGCTATTGAAACTGCCCAAGGACGGCTCAGTACAGATGAATGGCCAGAATATTACGATGGTAAGAAAGGGCGGTTGATTGGCAAACAAGCTCGGAAATATCAAACTTGGACAATTACCGGGTTCTTATTGGCAAAAGAATTGATGGCGAACCCCACTTATTTGCCATTAATCAGCTTTGGAAAATTACCAGCAGAACAGGTTTCTAGAGCGTGTGAGTTTGAAATCGCCAGTGTAGACCCCCATATACCTCGATAAGGAAGTTAGGAGTCATTCAATTTTGGATTTTAGATTTTATATTTTGGATTGAAGGAAAAATCTAAAATCCGAAATCCAAAATCCAAAATTGGCAGAGTTAGAATACAAAAGCCTCCTGACTCCTGAATCATGTTTCCATGACAAACCCCCGTCAACTAGCTTTTATTGCCCTGCGAGATGTTCACAAGGGGGCTTATGCTGATGTTGCCCTAGATAGAGTACTGCAAAAAGTCAGTTTGCCTGATAACGATCGCCGCTTGGTGACAGAATTGGTTTATGGAAGCGTCAGAAGGCAGCGCACTCTTGATACTCTCATTGATCAACTCGCCAAAAAGAAATCTCATCAACAACCCCCAGACCTCCGCACCATCTTACATCTGGGTTTCTACCAGTTGCGTTATCAAGAACGTATTCCCGCTTCAGCTGCTGTTAATACCACTGTTCAACTCGCTAAAGAAAACGGTTTTTCTGGGCTAACGGGTTTTGTTAACGGTTTATTACGGCAGTACATCCGCCTTGCAGAAAAGATAAAGGGAGATGCAGATCCGTTACAACTTCCAGAAAATCCAGTGGAACGCTTGGGCATTTTACACAGCTTTCCTGACTGGATTATTCAAGTTTGGTTAGAACAATTGGGTTTGGTTGAGACAGAACAACTGTGTGAATGGATGAACCAATCACCAACAATTGACTTGCGTATCAACCCTCTTCGCACTTCAATCGAGGAAGTTGAGGCGGCTTTGCAATCTGTTGGTATTTTGGTAAGACGGATTCCTCATTTACCCCAAGCTTTACGATTTATTGGTAATACTGGGTCAATTCAAAAACTACCTGGTTTCAAAGAAGGTTGGTGGACTGTACAAGATGGTAGCGCCCAATTGGTAAGCCATTTGCTCGACCCCCAACCAGGTGAGGTGGTAATTGATGCCTGTGCTGCACCAGGGGGTAAAACAACCCACATGGCCGAGTTAATGGCAGATAAAGGAAAAATTTGGGCTTGCGATCGCACTCCTTCTCGTCTTCGTAAACTCCAAGAAAATTCTCAACGGCTAAATTTACAATCTATTCAAATTTGCACTGGCGACAGCCGCCACTTCAACCAATTTCAAAACACCGCAGACCGCGTATTACTGGATGCTCCATGTTCTGGATTAGGAACCATGCACCGTCATGCTGATGCTCGTTGGCGACAGACACCAGAATCTGTCCGTGAACTTTCGGTGCTGCAAAAACAACTTTTAACACATACATCTACTTTTGTCAAGGTTGGTGGTGTACTAGTTTATGCCACTTGTACATTGCATCCAGCAGAAAATGAAGAAGTGATTTCGGCATTTTTAGCTAAGTCACCTGATTGGCAAATTGAGTCCCCCAAAGGCTTTGAGCTACCTGATTTTGCCCAAAACACGCCTCAAGGTTGGTTTAAAGTCTGGCCCCATCGACAGGATATGGATGGCTTTTTTATGGTGCGCTTAAGAAAAACCAATAATTCCGAGTGAATACTGTTTGGGATTGTACGATTTGATGGTGGCCTGAATCTACCAGAGGAGGCAGCAATGGTTACCCCTTCGAATGTCAAAAGCTTAGTTAAGATCCTGATTGGAGCCGCCTGGATTGATGGCAGAATCCAGCCAGAAGAACGGCAATATCTTCGCGAAATAGCTCAAGCAAAAGGTTTAGCTAACGATCCCGAAATTAAGCCTTGGCTGTACGAATTAGTTCCTGTACAGCCAAAAGAATGCTATGACTGGGTGCGGGAGTATTTAGGCGATCGCCCCAGCCTTGAAGATTGTGAAAATCTGATTGAAGCCATCAGTGGCTTAATTTATAGCGATGGCGAAGTTGCCGTCGAAGAAGCTAGACTCCTGACGGAGTTACAGGATATAGCCAAGCCCAATGGCTCAAATCAACCAGCTCACACTGCACTTCTCAAACAAATTCAAAAGCTTTACCGCCGTTGGGTTGAAGTGCAAAACTAATCATAGTCAAAAGTCTATAGTCTAATAACTAATAACTAATGACTAATGACTAAATTATGACTTCGGTTCACCCAGACCCGGAGTTTCTTCTTTATCAACCTTAGGTACAAAATCAGGACGCTCTTTGCTTTCCCAACCTGCGGGGCGTTTCGAGTTGTACCAAGCTATTGAACCAATGGTTACAGCAGCAATAAAACCAACGACATACACCAAGGTGAAAGCATAAGGAAAATGAGTACCATTTGTTGCGATTGAATCTGCTGCCTGCATCAATATGTGCATGAGTATATTCTCCAATGTTAAGTAACGCTACTTGACACACTATAGAATGAGCGTATCACTTAACATCCCTCTGGAGTTTAGTTTGAGCAACTTCATATTGCATAGAAAAGAGGATGGGGAGCAGGGGAGCAGGGGGCAGGGGGCAGGGGAGCAGGGGAGCAGGGGAGCAGGGGAGCAGGGGAGCAGGGGAGCAGGGGAGGTAGAGGAAGAATAACAACTTATTGATTATTGCCCAATGCCCAATGCCCAATCCCCAATCCCCAATGCCCAATCCCCACTTTTCATTAATTAGAAGGTCTAAGTCTATCGCGCCAGGATGGTTGTGATGATGAACCGGAACTATTGCCGGAAGGGGAAGATCGCCGAGTTCTTCGAGGTGGGGAAGAATCAGATTCTACTGTTCTAGATCGCCGCCGTGGACTAGATGACTCTGAGGAAGAGTTATTGGAACTTGATTCTTGGCTGCGATCGCGCCTTCTCCGTCTTGGGGTATAATCGGTCGATTGCTGTTCTTCTTGAGAATAGCTCCTCCTTCTTCTACGTCTCCTAGATGAACCACTCTCCTCAGAATTTCTAGTACTTTCCCCTTTTGAGTCATCATTAGAGGAAATAGAACGATTCAGCACTTGTTTGGGCTTGATGGACTGGGCTTTGATGGTAGCTTTACGACCTTCTAACTTAGGGCGTTTAGGAAACTTTTCTACGGGCATCCCTTCTACCGCTTTTGCCATAAATTCGCGCCAGGTGTAAGCCGCACTACCACTACTGCCGTATGTGGGGCGGTTATCATCGTTACCTAGCCAGACCCCTGTGACTATTTGGGGAATGTAGCCAATAAACCATAAATCGCGGGCTTCGTCGGAAGTGCCTGTTTTGCCAGCAACGGGTCTATTACCTAATTGAGCAGCAGCACCAGTCCCCGCTTCTACAACGTTGCGTAGCATCCAAGTCATAATGGCGGCACTGTCAGCATCAAGGGCGCGTTTTGATTTAAAATTAGCTGACCAAATCACCTTGCCTTGACGGTTGAGGATGCGAGTAATACCATGAGGCTCTATATGCAATCCCTGAGTAGCAAAGCTACCATAGGCGCTAGTCAACTCTAGCAGATTGACTTCATTTGAGCCGAGAGCCAAGGAGTAGGTGGGCTTGAGTTCAGATTTTATCCCCATATCATGGGCAAGTTTAATCGTTGGCGTAAATCCCACATCAATCAATGTCTTTACCGCAACAACATTAATAGACCGGGTGAGGGCATCTCGGATGTTCATCGAACCCCGAAACCTTTCACTATAGTTTTTCGGCTCGTAGCCGTCTACGACAAAGGGCGCATCTTCGTAACTATCGTAGGGACTTTTACCGGTAGCGATCGCAGTTGCATATACAAATCCTTTAAATGTCGATCCTGGCTGACGCTGTGCCTGGGTAACTCGATTAAACTGATTTTTACCAAAATCTTTTCCCCCAACCATTGCCTTAATTTCACCGTTACGGGGGTCAATGGCTACCATTGATGCTTGCTTAAAGTTTTCCCAGCGTCCTTGATTTCGCAGCGTTTTGGCAACCGCCTCTTCTGCAACTTTCTGCCAAGTTGGATTCAGCGTGGTTTCCACTACTAATCCCCCATTCGCTAACACATCAGAAGAAACGTACTTCGACAATTCTTTTTGGATGTAGCTGGTAAAGTAGGGCGATTCTACTTGCACTCGTTTGGGCAAACTGCTCTTGAGAGTTAGCGATTCTTGGGCTGCTGCTTGCCTTTGTTCTGGTGTAATTACTTTATCTTCTTCCATCCGTAACAATACCAGATTCCGCCGCCGTTTTGCAGCTTCTGGATTCTTGTCTGGAGCATATAAGCTAGGAGCAGGAGCTAATCCAGCAATCGTTGCCATTTCCGCAAGAGTAAGCTGGTCTGGCGATTTACTAAAGTATACCCAGGATGCATCTGCCACACCATAAGCTCCACCTCCCAAATAAACCAGATTCAGGTAACGTTCTAAAATCTGATCTTTGGTTAATTCATTTTCCATTTTTTGAGCTAGGCGGACTTCCTTAAGTTTGCGCCAGATTGTCTGTTCTTGTTTCAAAAACAGAATCCGGGCTAGCTGTTGGGTAATGGTACTAGCACCTTCGACTACACCTTGCGATCGCAAATTATTCAAACCCGCTCTGACAATTCCTTGAGGATCAACTCCGTTGTGTTGCTTAAATCTTCTATCTTCTGAGGCGATAAAAGCTTTTTTTAAATTATCTGGTATTTGTTCCAGGTTTAGCTGTTCTCTGGCAGTTTCACCTTGTTGTTGTAATATGGTTCCATCGGCAGCTTTGATGGTCAGTGTTTGCTCTCTAACCACGGCATTCAACTCAGCCTGATCTGGCAAAGTCTGATCTATCAAACTAATACCGTAGATCAAGGCAACTATCCCACTACCTAAACCCAACCCTGCCCAAAACCATAAGCGACGATAGAGTGGTTTACCGCGAGTTGCCTGATTGGCCTTCATCCTAGATGGTAAAATTTTCATTTGCTCAGTAACTGCCTCGGCTGCGCCAGATTTTCTGGTGGTAAGCTCTCATTTGTTCCACCTTGTCCAGAGTCACTCAAATTAGTTGGTCTTCGCTTGAACCAGGAGGTAAGCTTACCCACATCAGTTCCTCGCTCAAAGTAGTAACTATAATAACCACGATCAATCAACTTTGGGGTTATAGCACCACCTCTGTGTTAGTATAATATCCTATAAATAATTAACTAAATTCACCACAAAATAAATGTTTTTTACGTTTAGTTAATTGAGTTTTGTAAAAATACTGTAACTTTGATAACTATTCGGAATATAAAAATTATCGTCACTTTTGGGAACAAGTGCAGCGAAGTATTTGTACATACAGCCCGAAAACAGCTTACTTCAGGAGAGCATGATGCCTAAGGCGAACTACGCCGAAGCAGAGCTAAGAAGAAGCGCCGTTGCTCTTGGTAGTAATATCGGTGATTCACAGACAATTTTAGAAGCAGCTATAGAAACTTTAGCCCAAACTCCAGGTATTTTCTTAGAAGCTAGATCCAATTGGTACAAAACCAAAGCTGTGGGGCCACCACAGCCAGATTACCTAAATGGCTGCGTCACATTGCATGTAGAAATGCTACCACAGCAATTATTAGAAATTTTGTTAGGAATTGAACAACAATTTGGGCGTGTGCGTCAGGAACGCTGGGGGCCACGAATCTTAGATTTAGATTTGTTATTATTTGATGACTTTATTGTGGATACACCAAAACTCCAGATTCCTCATCCACGAATGCGGGATCGGGCCTTTGTGTTAGTACCACTGGCAGAAATTGCCCCAGATTGGATAGAACCAGTATCCGGGTGTGTTATTAAAGAACTGCTGAAAGAGGTAGACTGTTCTGATGTACATTTATTGATGGGCAATTAGAATTACCATCCTTAAACGCAGAAGAACGCTGATTTCACCTCTGTTTCACAGATAATCAGAATTATACTATGCCATTAGGTAGAGAATTACCACAACTACTAAAACAACGCTTGTTTTATAAAGGACGCAAGTTTGATTTTGAAGTTAATCGCTTACGTTTGCCTAATAAATCGGAAGGAGAATGGGAATGTATTCGTCACCCTGGTGGTGCTTTAGCTGTGCCGGTGACGCCAGAGGGTAAACTTGTACTCGTGCGCCAGTATCGTTTTGCAATTCAGGGACGCATATTAGAATTTCCGGCAGGAACATTGGAAATAAATGAAGATCCTTTAGAGACAATACAGCGTGAAATAGAAGAAGAAACTGGCTATAGTGCCCAAAAATGGGACAAATTAGGCGAATTTTTCTTAGCGCCTGGTTATTCTGATGAAATTATCTATGCTTTTCTGGCACGAGATTTAGAAAAGCTGGAGACACCACCGCCACAAGATGGAGACGAAGATATCGAAACTGTATTTTTGACTCCCGAAGAATTAGAGAAAGCTATTCTAGAGGGAGAGCAGGTAGATGCTAAATCAATTGCTAGCTTCTTTCTGGCGCGTCCGTTTTTAATTTAATAGTTTTTCATATAACAAAACCCCCTAAACTTTATATATTTAGGGGGTTTATTTAAAAAACGCAATCAAAATTAGATTTCTTTACGCCAGGGTCATAACTCGCTTTTACGAGACATAGGACGTTCTGGTGTCTACAGAATATAATATAGCGGATATTATAAGAGTTGTCAATGCCTCAGCTTAAACTAACAGATGATGAGCTAATAGATATTGTGATGAATTTTTCAGCTGCACGTATGAAACCATATCTTAGCGCTGCGAATAGTAATCACGGTAACGCCATCAGAATATGTCAGATCAATACTCAACTTTGCGAGGCACTCTATCCAAGTCTACATACTTTAGAGATTGTCCTACGTAATAGAATCAACAATGTATTATTAGTTGAGCATGGTAATGATTGGTTATGTAACGAAAAAATTAAATTAGACAGTTACGAACATGAGACTGTTAACGCTGTTCTTAAAAAATGCAATCATAACTTCAATCACTTAATTCCAGAACTGAATTTTGGATTTTGGAAAAGCTTAATAGAGAAAAAATATTATGAAATTACGATATGGCGTCCTTTTTGTAAACAAATATTCAAATATGCTAAATCTTATGAACTAAATATTAAACAAATACGACCAAAGATAAAAAGTATACATTGGTTACGTAACCGCAATTTTCACCATGAACCAATTTGGAATTACCTGCAACTTGACAACATCCATAGAACCTATCCCACTAATAATATTTGTGCTACAAAGCTTAAGCTTATTGAGAACTGAAAACGAAAAATTAAGGTTTTCAAGCACATTTTACGAAAAGGAGTATGGATTTTTAGAATAGTGGGATAGGTTCATAGTGATATTTATTGTTTTCTCAATTGGATTAATCCAAAAGTTAGTGCTTGGCTGAAAGAATATGACCGATTTCCACAAGTATATCTAAGTACATCAACGCTACTTGAACAAATGAAGGTTGCTCGAAATAAAAGATGCCCATTTGCTTAAAAAAATCAAATGTTTGGGCTGAACTGGCGCTAGCTGCTGCTGTGCGTTGCTTCCCCATGTTCCAGCTTATGTGCTAACACACGCAGTGCTAATGCTTGAACTCTAGCAACTGCTTCTTCTGGTGTCTGCCTGTAAGCCAGTACACCAGGAAAAGCAATCACTTCTGCTTATTGCGTCTATCCTCTTCTTGTTCAATCTCTATCGTCAAGTTCATAGCCAGTGAAGGTATTGTAATAAAAGCGATTCCTGGATAAAACAAAAAATTTATATGACCTCAGTTTCTCCTCACAAAAAAGCCAGAGCCTTAAAATCTACTAGCCGCCGCCCTGCTAAAGAACTCTGTAGCGAGTGCGGACTATGCGATACATACTATATTCACTATGTCAAGGAAGCTTGTGCTTTTATTAATCAGCAAATAGGCGAACTTGAAGAAGAAACACACACGCGATCGCGCCATCTCGACAACCCTGATGAACTCTACTTTGGTGTTCACCAAGACATGATAGCGGCGCGGAAACAACAGCCCATTGAAGGCGCACAATGGACGGGTATTGTTAGCAGCATTGCCATTGAAATGCTCAATCGCGGCATTGTTGAAGGTGTCGTCTGCGTGCAAAATACCAAAGAAGACCGCTTTCAACCCATGCCCGTCATCGCCCGTACCCCAGAAGAAATACTAGCGGCGCGGGTAAATAAACCAACGCTTTCCCCAAATCTTTCCGTGTTGGAACAGATAGAGAAATCGGGGATGAAACGGCTATTAGTAATTGGTGTTGGTTGCCAAATCCAAGCGCTACGAGCCGTAGAAAAACAATTGGGTCTAGAAAAGCTGTATGTTTTGGGTACGCCCTGCGTAGATAATGTTAACCGCGCCGGACTACAAAAATTCTTAGAAACCACTAGCCGATCGCCTGATACAGTTGTGCATTACGAATTCATGCAAGACTTCCGGGTTCACTTCAAACATGAGGATGGCTCATCAGAAACTGTGCCTTTCTTTGGCTTGAAGACTAATCAACTCAAAGATGTCTTTGCTCCATCCTGTATGAGTTGCTTTGATTATGTTAATTCCCTAGCAGATTTAGTTGTTGGCTACATGGGCGCACCCTTCGGCTGGCAGTGGATTGTAGTTAGAAATGACACAGGTAAAGAAATGCTGGATTTGGTGAAAGACCAGTTAGACACCCAACCAGTTACGTCTAAAGGCAACCGGAAGGAAGCTGTACAGCAAAGTATTCCCGCTTACGATAAAGGCGTTACCCTTCCTATGTGGGCGGCAAAACTTATGGGTGTGGTCATCGAAAAAATCGGCCCCAAGGGTTTAGAATATGCGCGGTTTTCGATTGATTCTCACTTTACTCGGAATTATTTGTATGTGAAGCGAAATCATCCAGAAAAGTTAGAAGGGCACGTTCCAGAGTTCGCCAAGCGTATTGTTGAACAATATAAGTTACCAGAGTAGTCTTTCGCGTTCGTGTGAAATATATCTGAGCCTGCAAAAGCAGGCTTTTTTGTTTGCTAGTAAATTCATATACTGAATACTGAAAGCTTGCTTGTAATTTTTTCTGAGCAACAGTACTTAATACTTGGTAATTATTAAGGCTGCTTAAAACTTAATCGCTTACGGGCTAGAGTAACTGCTTTGATATTCTCAGTAATTAAAGCTACTTGACCACAAAATCTAACTAGATTACTCATTCCTTCCATTTTTCGATCATCTTTTTCTCCGTATGAAACGATACCTACCATAAAAGCAGTGACAAAAACATATCCAACAATTTTTAGATTATTTACTCCTCTGTTGAGATAAATCATGCCAGCAGGGAGAAGAAAAAATGTTAATACACCAGCAACGATAGGGCTTTTTTTTGCTAGTTCTTCAGTTCTGCTTATATCTCTTTCAGTGGGGAGGAAAGGATTTCAAGGAGAATCTGGGGTTTGGTTTTGATTAAAGTTAGTTGCCATTTTTTTGTCAATACTTTTAACAGGCAAGTAGTTAGCTTGCATACCTTAAGAATCCAACAGAAACATCATTCTTGGCTTCAGAGTCAACACGGTTTTTATTTACAAGTTTTTCTAAAATAGAAAGTAAAATTACTGATTTTAAATAAAACAAGTATAAAAATTAACTTTAAATGAAGGAAGCTATAGGGCAAAATCTTCTTGAATCGCAATCATTTTTTAAATTGGTATGAGCAAGAAAAAATTTTGATAATTGGGCAACAATTTTCCGAAATTGATAACCTAAGTTTGGTAGTTATTACCAGAACACTAATTTATAAATAACTTCTATAACTAGCCTTGGGGAAATATGACCCCACAAAAACCTGGTTTCATGACCGGGTTTTTTGGCATATGTAAATTAACAGCAATCAGAAGCGAAACCCAACCTTAAGTTGATTGTGACCGAATCATCCACACTAAAATACCTAAGACTTGCTCGACTGGCGGAATTAAATATTCAGTTAAATCAATAGTAACAGTAGTGTCCTCTAACTTGAGGAATGTCCACAGGTTGCCACTAGTAACACTACCGTAGATAGTAGCAATAGGTTTTTCGTATTTGGCATTAAACCTTTGGGCGGCGATCATTTCTGCGATACACTGTCCCAAACCACCTTTAAGATTTTCCTTTTTGGCTTCCACAATCACCACTGCTGGAGCTTCAATAAATAACTGTTCTGGCGAAGCGCTAATCAGAAAGTCACAAAATCCTGCCAGTCCCACTTCTGGTTCAACATTAAATTCTTCTCCAGAAAAGAAACTGATTTGTCTGTTAAGAATTTTTCGGACTTCAAACAAGATTGGGCTAATAATCAATTCTGATCTAGCTTTCTCAGAACCCATTGCAATTGCTAGCTGGATACTTTCTGCTAAAAATTCAGCCAACAAAGGACTAGGTGAGATTGGTTCTATAGGAGGTAAAAATCGCCCACCTTCTACTAAGGTAAGATTAAAGTCTTGTTTTACTTTTCTTAAAGAAAACTCTCTATAGGACATCAAGTGTCTCCTAGCGACATCCCCTCTCCGTACTACGAAGAGGGGTTAGGGGTGAGTTACGCCGGATAAATCCGCAATCTTCTATTTGGTTCTTCGCCAAAACTATGCGACTTGAGGCGATAGTGTTCTACTAACTCATGTTGCATTTTTCGGACTTGGGGAGAACGTGGTAATAACTCGACTGGCTGTCCTTTAGGAATCACAATTTGCTCAACAGCAAGTCTAGCTTCTTCCAAGGCATCCATCTCATCATCGCTACCATTGTGCAAAAACAGCTGCAATTCTAGGTCATCGGCCATTTCTGGGTCGTCCATGTTCAGCAAGCGCCGCAAGCCACGGGTAATTTGCGGAATTGTGCTGGACTTAATCATGTGGATGGGTACATGACGCGCTTTTGCCATCTGGCGTAATTTAGCATGGTTTTTGACGTGCGATCGCAGTGCTAAAATTGCATCAGCAGTATCTATATCTTTTGTCAATACCACGGGCAAAGTTAGCACGCTAATTACCTGTTCTAGTTGATGACGACTAACCCCATATGGGTAAACGTGCAGTGGTAAATCTTCACCATTGGGCCCTGGCACTCTTGTAGCAGCATCCAAATCAATGCTTTCAGAATAATTAAAGGATTCATCCAGCAAACGATCAAACTCACTGCGTCCAGTCACGCGCTCTACAGGCAATTGCGGCAGTGCAACCATTTGTCCAGATGAACGCCAGCCATTAGCCTGTCGCGCCGATGGGAAAGATTCTTCCACTGTCGCTAGCTGTCCACCGCGACCATTGACAACAGCTAACTGCCTTGTAACAGCAATTTTGCCTTGGTCATCAACGGTTCTCGTTTGTGGAGTAGGCTGACGCCCCCGCAGCAGATTATCTACTGTGTCAGCAACGCTTTCGTGTACTACCCAGCGTTGGCGTTCTAACATTTCCACAGCAATCTCAAAGGTAGGAGGGGCTTTACGCTCCAAAACAGTCTTTTGAGAACCTCGCCGTCTGGCTTCGTCGTCTCCCAGCGTTACAGCTTGGATACCCCCAACTAAATCAGCCAGGGTCGGGTTTTTAATCAGATTTTCGATCTGATTCCCGTGGGCAGTACCTACCAACTGTACACCCCGTTCCGCAATGGTACGAGCCGCTAAAGCTTCCAGTTCCGTGCCAATTTCATCAATGACGATGACTTCTGGCATATGGTTTTCCACTGCCTCAATCATCACCTGATGCTGTTCTTCTGGACGAGCTACTTGCATCCGCCGAGCGCGACCAATAGCGGGGTGGGCAACATCACCATCCCCAGCGATTTCGTTGGAGGTGTCAATAATCACCACTCGCTTATGCAGATCATCCGCCAAAACACGGGCAATTTCCCGTAAGGCAGTAGTTTTGCCCACGCCTGGACGCCCCAGCATGAGAATCGATTTACCAGTTTCTACCAAATCGCGGATCATGCCAATGGTTCCGAATACCGCTCGGCCAACGCGACAGGTCAAGCCTATAATCTTACCCGTGCGGTTGCGGATGGCGCTGATCCGATGCAAAGTTTGCTCAATTCCTGCCCGATTATCTCCGCCAAAAATTCCAACTCGTTGAATACAATCATCTATCTGTTCTTGAGTAACGGGTACTTCGCTCAAATACTCAGCTTGATTCGGAAAGCGAGCCTCTGGGCGACGACCCAAATCCAAGACCACTTCTACTAAACTATCTCGTTTGGGATGACTCTCTAGTACTTGTTGCAGGTCTTGGGGCAAAATGTCTAATAACTTTTGGAGATCGTCTGTAATCGTCATGCTTTCTATGGTGACGTTTTTAGAGATAGCGAGGACATTTGCATACAGGAGAACCCGCTCTGGGTAATTTCCCGAAACGAGCAATTAACGCTCCTGCTGTGACTTAATCTGGGAAACGAGAGAATGGGCAAGTTTTACAGCTTGCCAAAGTAATACGTCATTTTCTTCGAGGCGAAGATTCGCTTGTACATTGGTGTTATTTACCTCCTTATTCTCTAACTGTTCGAGAATTGGTGACAGCAGTACACGGGCGTAGCTACCGTAGGCGACCCCGGCGATGGAGGAGGGGGGGCGGGGAGCAGGGAGCAGGGGGAAAATTTCTTCTCCTCTGCCCCCCGCCCCCTGCTCCCCTGCCTCTTTGAGCAGTCCCATTGCCTTTAACTTAGCAACGGTATAGCGATTTGTGCCGCCTGCTAACTGCACATATCCTGGTAACTTAGCTGCCAAAACTTTTTGCCCTAATTTCACCGCAGCTATTGTAGTGCCATCGCCAATATCACCACTCATGGGACGACCGTCGGTTTGCCAAATTAAAGCACTCTTGAGTGGGGAAATTAGGTCATATACTGCTCTTAAGTAGTCAATCATCCCATCGCCATCGGGACAGCTAATGGCTAGTAACTTTAGTTGATCAGCCCACGGTGAAATTGCCTGCCATAATCGCTGAAATTCTGCCAATCGCCCTACTTGTGTATGGATTTCTACGGCATCTACTCCTGTTGACATCACCAATGGCGCGATCGCTTCCGGCGTTGTCACATATGAAGCTGTATCAATTATACTGTATGGACAAATTGGTATGCAACGACCGCAGCCATAGCACTTTTCGGATATTACTCCCGAAAAGTCTTCTTTGATACTGTCAAACACGATCGCTTGTGCCGGACAAACCCGTTCACAGGGTCTAGGGCAGTCTGTAGGACACTCAGTAGGATTAAATTCTGCTTTCCGAAAATGGGGGTCTTCTCCATCGTTCAGGCTGACCATCAAAAAGGGCGAGTTGCCTTTGTAGTCAAAGCCTCGCTTTTGGGCATCACAAGCCAGAGTTTTGGCTACTTGTAGCCCTGCTTGCGCTGCTGCAATCACTGCTGGATCAGCTGCAACATCTATACAGTCAGCGCCCGCCAAAGTATAGGCTAACGTTAAATTTCTGACTGCCGGCAAATGCTGGAAGCTAGCTCCGCAGATGAGCTTGAACCAGTCACCTTGTTTGAGAGATTGTAAAGGGATGAACAGATCAGTCACACTTCTATTATGCGTTTATGCGACTAAAAATAGTAGTCTGTAATCATTGACACTCTCCGGGCTAAAGCCACGGAGATTCTTGGTTCAACGAGTCCACTTAGATGAGACCCCTTGCGGTATCTCACCCAGAGGTGGTTCTCTCCTCAAGCGTTAACTTTCGGTATGCCCTACCGTAGTTGGATGACTCCAAAATTTGTTTGCTAGGAGCGTATTGCAATACGCCTGTACAATGCTGGTCGTCTAGTCCCCATGAAAATTTTACCTATTCCTGGAAAGGAGCTAGAACTATGGAATAGAACCCCATATTTTCAATTGTCAAGGTTCAGCGTAGAGCCGTTAGGCAACATCGGGTTTTTATACAGGTTGATTACCCTTCCTGTTCAAATTAGTTTAACATTAAAGCACCCTTAAGGGTGCGACTAGCTTTCATCACCTGCCTAAAGTACAAAAAACGCAACGATGTTGCTGTTTCTCAGGTGTTTTCAGCGTCTTTCTTATAAAAAGTCCGGATTTCCTGATTTTATTGCCAATGAGCTTGCTAATTACTGTTTTGACTTTTTATTCTCCCTTTAAACGACAATTTACCGAGTTTGCTGTTGGCTAACGCTCAGGTTGCTCGATGGGAATTTCGATCGCAAACTCTGCTCCTTGGTCAACAGAAGAGGTGCAGGTAATATTCCCTTGGTGTTTTTGGACGATAATCTGATAGCTAATGGATAATCCTAGCCCACTACCTTTGCCCACAGGTTTTGTGGTAAAAAATGGGTCAAATAAACGCGATCGCAACGACTCTTCAATACCAGGGCCATTATCTGCGATCGCAATTTTGACCATATTCAAGTCTGTTACCTCTGTGTGAATCCGAATTTGGGGAGTAGGAAGGAGCCACTGCGGTCTTTCCCCTTCTAACATCTCCCCAACTCTTGGAGACGCCTGCCGTACGATTCCCAAAGGACTGTAGGGCGATAGCGCAGCGTTACCGAGTTCGTGTACTCCTTCGGGGAAGCAAGTTACGCCCAGCGTCTGGTAAAGAGCATCTGGGATTTCCCCAAGTGGCGTTGGGGGGTAGGAACTAGGAGATTGATTCTTCACTCCCTCTTCTATTGCATCAATAGCATTATTCAACAGATGCATAAATACTTGGTTTAATTCACTCGCGTAACAAGTAACTAAAGGCAAGTTACCATAATCTTTCACCACAACAATGGCAGGACGACCTGCTGCTTCCCTGAGTCTATGTTGTAACATCACCAAAGTGTTTTCGATATCTTCATGGATATTTACCTGCTTTATCTCTGCTTCATCATGCCGAGAAAAGTGTTGTAGCGCTAGTACAATTTCCCGAATGCGATCAGATCCTCTATACATTGCACCTATTAGATTTTGCAAATCTGTCACCATAAAATTCAGGTCTATATCTTTGGCTACTTGCTGAATTTTTGGTGTGGGTTTGGGATATTCCTGTTGATAGACCTCAATCAGATTTATTAGGTCTTGCATATATTGACCAGCGTATTGGATATTTCCATAAATAAAACTGATCGGGTTATTAATCTCATGAGCTAGCCCAGCTACTAACTGCCCCAGAGCCACCATCTTTTCATTCTGAATCTGTTTAACTTGAGAGGCTTGCAAGTTGTCAAGTGCCTGTTGGAGTAAAAAGTTTTTTTCTTGCAGTTTAACTTGAAGCAAACGCAAATTAATCTGATTTTCAATTCGCAACACAACCTCTGCCCCATGAAAAGGTTTTGAAATATAATCTACACCACCAACATCAAAGGCTTTTACCTTATCTACAACATCATCCAGAGCGCTAATAAAAATTACTGGAACTTCACAAGTTTTAGTATCAGCTTTCAGCTGTTGACAAACTTGATAGCCATCCATCTCTGGCATATTAATATCCAGTAAAATCAAATCTGGCAAAACCATTTGACACGCAGTCAATGCCATTTTACCGTTTAAAGCTTTGCGAACTTCAAAACCTTGTGCAGTTAACATTGCCGATAAAAGCCGCAAATTATCTGGGGTATCATCGACCACTAGAATATTTCTTTTATGATGATCAGTTTGATTGGAATGCATTATGTATTAAAAGCTATGTTTGTAAAAATTGAGAATAGTAAATACTTATTTTTAATAATCTTGATTTTTTTTATTAACTTCACCGAAATACTTGTATTTATAGTCCAATACAGTTCAGTTAAGGCTAAAATTCTTTCCCAAAGTCAATTTTTTTAACGTAGACGCAAAGCGGTGAAGCGGCGCGGTCTTGGGGGTTTCCCCCATGAGCGACTGCTGAGAATGGCTTGCCGCAGGCTTTACGGCTACGCTCAGTGATCCCCTATCTCAAAACCCTTAGCTTTGTACTTCATGCAGATGAAAACTGCTGTATTTATATTACGAACTTTGCGAACTTGATAGCCTGCTTACAGCAGTATAGTAGATAATACACGCAGATTATCTAGTCGAGCGTTAACAATGAAATTTTTTCCAGGTGCCATTTGATAGCTACCATTGAGGTGATGCGGCAAGTAACTTAATAACCAATTGTTGCTCTATGGGTTTAGAAAATAGATATCCTTGAGCAAAATCACAGTTGAAACTTCTCAATTGAGCTAACTGTTCTTGTGTTTCTACACCTTCAGCGATCGCACTCATTCCCATTGAGTTAGCAATGCCAATCATTGCTGGTACTAACCCCATATTCTCTTTGTTATCCTGCATACGTTTGACAAAAGATTTATCAATTTTAAGCGCATTCAAAGGAAAAATGTGCAAGTAACTCAAGGAGGAATATCCTGTACCAAAATCATCCATAATCAGCTTGATTTTTCGCTGCTTTAGCTGTTGAAGGATTATTTTAATCGCATCAGTATTTTCCATAATTACACTTTCTGTAATCTCTAATTCTAAATATGCAGGATTTACTTTATTTTCATAAATTATTCGGTCAATTTGCTCTAACAAATTTGGCTGTAAAAATAACCGTGCGCTCAAATTAACACTCATAGTTAGGGGTTCTGGTGTCACTGGATGATGTTGCCAGATGCTCAGTTGATGACAAGCTGACTGTAATACCCAAGTATTGATGGCATTAATCAAACCTGTTTCTTCTGCCACAGGAATAAATTCTGTGGGAGAAACTAGACCGCGAGTCGGATGTTGCCAGCGCACCAAGGCTTCAAAGCCAGAAATTCTGCCTGTAGTGAGGGAAACAATTGGCTGATAGTAAACGAGAAATTCTTGTCTTTCAACTGCCCTTCGCAGGTCATTTTCTAACTCTAAAAGCTGAATAGCTTCCTGATGCATTGCTGGATTGAAAACGTGATATTTAGCTTTTCCTTGAGCCTTAGCCCGATACATCGCCGTATCAGCATCCCGCAGTAAATATTCTGGGCGATCATAATCTTTATTGCCCCAGCTAATCCCAATACTGGCATTCATAAATACTTCATATCTTGACAGTTTAAAAGCAAGTGATAACTGTTGCAGAACTGATTCTGCAACTTGGATTGCTATATTGATATCTGTAATATTTTCTAGGAGAATTCCAAATTCGTCACCACCCAATCGTGCTAGAGTATGAATAGGTATCAGACATGCTTGCAGGCGATGAGCGATGGCTATCAGCAATTCATCTCCCACCAGATGCCCAAGAGAATCATTGACAACTTTGAAGCGATCGCAGTCCAAAAAAAGTACCGCAAACTGATAATTAGATTCTTGCTGGGCACGATTTAGAGCATTTTCTAGTCGCCTGATAAATAAAACTCGGTTTGGTAATCCAGTTAGGGAATCATGCAGTGCTATTTCTAGCAGTTGACTTTGCAATTTCTGGCGAGAATTTATTTCTTGTTGGAGCTTTTTTAGAGCTTTTTCTAGCTCCCCAGTTCGCTGTTTTACCCGATGTTCCAGTTCAATATTTAGTTTCAATATTTCTAATCGCGCCGACCTCAATGCCAGTTGATTTTTCACGCGCACTAAAACTTCTTGAAATTCAAAAGGTTTGGTGATGTAGTCGACACCACCCATTTGAAAGGCTTTAACTTTGTCAAAAACATCATCTAAGGCACTAATAAAAATCACCGGAATATCGGCTGTTAGCTCCCAAGCTTTAAAAGTCTGACAAATTTCATAGCCATCTACTTCTGGCATCATAATATCAAGTAGAATCAAATCCGGTAAGACTGTTTGAGTTGCTGTTAGTGCCATTTGCCAGTTCAAGGCTTTACGAACGTTATACCCCTCCCTTGTCAATATGGAGGATAAAACCCGGAGGTTGTCGGCCATATCGTCAATGATCAAAATATCTTTTTTATTAGGGTCTAAATGCTCGTAATTCATTCTACGTTTGTTTTAGTCAATTCCATGATTTTCTCAAACTGGTAGTTATTCGCTAAATCTCTAAGAACTTTGAAAAGTTGACCATTATCCGATGGAATTTGCTTGAGTAACTCTAAAATCAGTTCATCACTACAGCTGGCTGCGGCATAGTAAATATTTTGGAGCCAATCAGGTGACATTTGTGATAAATGGCTCAGGAGTTCGGCAACACTGACAAATATCTGTGTAGATTGATCGACAACAGTTGTGTCTGTGGTTTTTACTTCATTGGTATACTTGACACCCAGATGTTGGCTCAGTTTTTCCAATAATACTTCTTGTGTGAATGGCTTGCGAATAAAATCATCGCAGCCAATGGATAAAATTTTCTGGCGTTCTTCCTCAAAAGCGCTAGCAGTTAGGGCAATAATGATCGTGTCTGTATTGGAAGAACTCTGCCCTGCCCCAGAGAAGTCGTAAGGGGGAGCCAGGGCTGTTGAAGCATCATTTTCGATGACACTAGTTGCTTCTGGTGTGAGAGACGCTGCCCCAAGCTGGCTTTTGAATAGGGGTGCTTTGATAACTTCGCGATCGCTTGAATCGGGAAACTCTTCTAACAGGTACTGGCTCGCCGACGATGACACCAACTGTTTCAATTTTGAGAACTTCCGCAATGTATTGGCTGCCCCATAACCTATTTGTTTAGCTTTAATCATTCTTGTTGCTTCATAACCGTCCATGACTGGCATTCGCATATCCATAAAAATTAAGTGTGGTTGCCAAGATTCCCAATTAGCAACGGCTTCACTACCATCTGTAGCTTCTTTGACTTCAAATCCTAGAGATGTGAGAATTTTAACTAGCAACAATCGGCTTTCTTTAGAGTCGTCAACTACTAAGATGCGGTATGCTTTTTCATTAAAGGCTAAAGCTAGAATTTGGTATCTAATTTGGTTTGTCGGGATTTCTCTAGGGCAAGTTAGAGCAATCTGAACATCAAAAGTAAATGTACTACCGATACCAGGCATACTCCTAACAGTAATATCTCCTCCCATCAGTTGCACGTATTTCCGGCTAATCGCCAAACCTAATCCCGTACCTTGCTGCGATTTTCTGCCGATTTCGGTTTGCTCAAAAGGCTCAAATAGTAAGTCAATTTCTTGTGGAGCAATACCACAGCCAGTATCTTGTACCTCGAATAAGAGATGAGGGAAATGAGAGAGATTCTGTCCCTGCTCCTCGTTTCCCCAACCCCCAGCCCCCAGTCTTACCCGTAGCGTCACCCTCCCGGTATTAGTAAATTTGATGGCATTTCCCAAGAGGTTGAGCAAGACTTGACACAATTTATTTTCATCCGTTTCTATGTATTTAGGAATATTTTGTGCATATTCAAACACTAATTCTAAATTTTTAGATGCAGCACGCAAGCGCAACATCTCTTCTAAGTTCTTTAATACATGAATTAAGTTAAAGCTGCTACTATTTAGTGTGATTCTGCCAGCTTCGATTTTGGACATTTCTAGAATGTCGTTAATTAAGTTGAGTAGATGTTCGCCAGCACGATTAATAATTGCCAAGTTTTCTTGATGTTCACCAGATAACGAATAATCTCGGCTCATGATTTGGGTAAAACCGAGAATGGCATTGAGTGGGGTACGTAGTTCGTGGCTCATGTTAGCAAGAAATTCGCTTTTGGCGAGGTTAGCGGCGGTACTTCGCGCAGCTTCACGAACGGCTGCTTGTTGTTCCTGTGCGGCAATTTTTTGCGATTGAATCAGTTCTTTTTGGGTGGTTTGCAGTTGCTCGATCGCTTGCTGAAACTCTTCAGTACGTTTTTTTACTTGAGCCTCTAAGGTGCGATTATATTCTGCTAATAAGTTTTCTGCTTGTTTGCGTTGGCTGATATCAAAAAATGTAGCGATCGCAAATGCAAGATTTCCTGATTCATCATAAATTGGCTTTCCCAAAACTTCAACGGGAATAATCTTGCCAAAATAGCGAATTTCCATATCATCGATCCTGGCGCTTTCCCCAAGCAATGCTCTCAAAATCGGCAGGCGATCGCTGGGGTAAAGTTGATCTGTCCCGGCAAGGTAAGCTTGATATACATCTGACAATTGTTCGCCGCTAACTTCTGCGAGCGCTCCTTGACCAAGAATTTGCTGCCCAATATGATTTATGTAATAAGGTTCACCTCCAGCATCGATGATAAATACACCTACTGGCATGGCTTCTAAAAATTGAGTTAGCCGACTCTGACTGTGAGATAAAGCCTCATTTAAGACTTGCATCTGGGCGTTCTTTGCTTCCAAAGTACTAAAGGATGCTTGGAGTTGCTTTGCCATAGTTTCAAATGACTTTGCTAGTTCTCCTAGCTCATCGGAACGCTGAATTTCTGGTGTTTGTTCCCATTCACCTTTAGCAATTTTCTTAGCTGATATGTTTAATTGCAGAATCGGCTTAATTATCCACTGAGCAGTCACCATCCCAATTGTTGTAGCTACTAAAAAAGCGATTGCACAGAGCAAAATGGTGATGCGGGTGTTAGCGTTAATTTGCTCCATAAATTCGCTTTCTGGAATCACCGCCACGATTAGCCAATCTAAACCCAGTTGATCCTTCCAACTTTTTACCTGCACAAAATAATGCATTCCATCGGCGGTAAAGTTTAGCTGTTGCTTCTTGGCCATGAACTCAAGATTACCAAAGCGTTTGATCAACGACTGGGTTGTAAGTCGAATTAAATCATTTTGACTGTCTAATGCTGATCGACGTTTTATTTGATTATTAGTGATGGTATATGGTGGCTCGGTACTAGAAGAAGCCACTATTAACCCGGAACGCTCTAAAATAAAAGTTTTACCCAATTTTTGGGTATTTAAGTTGGCTAAAAACTTACTGATTTGTGACAAAATTAAATCAACACTAATCACTCCAATTAGTTTGTGAGTTTTATCGTAAACAGGATAGCTGGAAGATATAGATAAAACTTCTGGTTTATCTTCCCATTGATAAATTTGGCTCCAAACGGGTTTACCCACCTTGACCGCATCTGTATACCATGCCTCTACACGAGGATCATAATTTTTAACTTGCTGAAGCTGGCGGCGATTCCCCTTCAAGTCTGTATTGTAAACATGAAGTTTCCCGATACCATGCTTTTCGGTAACTTCGTTAATTAAGAGCGTGCCATTATCTAAACGTTCAATACCGATAAATTCACCTTTGGAGTTGGCAAAGCTGTTATAGCCAACATTGAAAACCTGCATTTGTTTCCAAAAGTAATTTCCGGTGGTTTTAAAGTCCGAAAGGTTGAGCAAATCTAGCTCAATTGCATCTAAGTTGATTTGATTGATTTGCTTCGGGGTTGTTAAATAGTTGTCAAGATGCTGTTCAATGCGATCGCAGATTTCATTTTCTAATTGACTAGCAAGCTCCTTTACCGCTTTTTGGCCGTTATGATACGAAAGATAGCCCACAAGTCCTACCGCCCCACAAATTTGCAATATAAAGGGCACAATCAGAACATACCTCAGGGGCATCTTGGCATAAATGCCAACTAAGCGATTAATGGATTTGACGGGCTGAAGTTTGGATAACATTATTGTTTGCTTCTTCCCCAACGTATATTAGGGGTATTTTTGCCATATCCGCTACACTTAGTGTCATGGTAATTACTGTGTGCGATCGCTGTGACCATGAAATATTTTTACAATAATCAGTATAAACCCATACATTACACTATACTTGTTTGATTGGTTGAGTTCCTCCAACGCCTAATTTTCAGACTTTGTGCTAACACCTTAATTTGCTCAGTTTTATCTGGCAATGTGTCAACTGAACTGAAATTTAACTGATAAGTTACAGTATGCCATTCTAAAATTCAGGTCGCCATTAGCACCCAACCCTAAATTTAATTTTTAATTGCTGATGTTTTGATTTTCCAGTCTCCAAACTCTGGACTTGTACAAAAACTTATATTTAAGTACAACAATTTTAAAATTTTCATCCAAATGCATACTAAAAACAAAAAAATCCAAAAAAATTTACTTTGGATTTTTTTACTTTAAATAAATGTTAATTTTATTGTTGAAATATGTCAATATCATCGCCGATTTGTAAAGTTTTTCCGGCTGAAGATGGGTGTAATTGGGTATTGACACTTAATCTGTAAAAATGATTAAAAGGCGATGAAGCAACCCAATTTGGCAGAGTTGCTTGTCGCTGGGTTACAAAGATTTTTTGAAAGTTTGGGTAAGCTTCCCCTAAGTAAGAATTGCGTGTTGGGACTATACAACGCTGACATGGATTAACCCCAAAAAAATCTACATTTCCCACTCGAAAGGAGACTAAATTACCTTGTTCACTAAATAGTCGATCTTCCCAAAATGCTGGTACACCATCAATTTCAATATTGGCACGTATCCGACGGCGCATTTCATCTACATTTAAACCGGGAAACCAAGAAGCTACTTCTGCCAATGTTGCTGTACTAATTACCGTTGGCCCAAGTGAGTATGTATCGTCAGGAAAACCCATCAAAGAGTTTTGCCTTAATTTGACAGCAAACTCAAAAAAATTACTCAAAGTTGCTTCTAATGCTTGCCGTTCCTCATCCAAATGAAAAATTTGTTGTGAATCGCCGTCTGGCATTTGCAAAGAGATAGTTCTATTTAATAGTGCAAATTCTGCCCTTAACAAATGGATTTTAGTATGACGCTTGCCATTGACAAATCTATCCTGTTCGTCAAAAATGGCAAACTCGCGGTCATGCTGTAGGGCGCCACTGGCAAGAACTCTAGCGTTCTCAACTTCAACACCATCCAGTGACTTAACTGGATACAGTAAAATCTTGGCTAGGTAAGGCATCATAGCAATTTTAGATTGGTGATTTAGCAGTTTTCAATCTAAGAATTATTTTCTTACTTTTAGCGGTTATTACTTCGGTGCAATACAGTCTGAACCTCATGCCGTATTTGCTTACGGAAACACTCTCCTCTCCTTAACAAGGAGAGGGGTTGGGGGTGAGGTTTAAAAATGTACTTAATGCAATTGTTAACAGTTATTGGTGATGTATTTATCCACATCGTCAGAGTCCCCCACTTCTAACAAGTGGTAGGTAACAGTTAGGGTCAAATTCCCGGCTGAAACTGTGATAACTGTTTACTGTTCACTATTTACTGGTTTAACTACGGATATACTGGCGATTTATCTATTCCTCCAACATGATTTAGAGGCCAGAACCGAACTACAGCCCGTCCAATAATATTCTCGCGGGGGACAACACCCCAGCAGCGACCATCGTAACTATTGTTACGATTATCACCTAGTACTACATATGAATTGGCTGGTATAGTCTGGGGTTTCGCCAAAAAAGGTGGCTGTGGCCCTGATTGGCAAACATCAATGACTGTACTTTGACCAGAACCAAGGTAATTGGTTTCTGGGAGGGGTTTGTTGTTGATGTAGACTTTGCCATCCCTAAGTTGGATTTTTTCTCCAGGTAAGCCAATTACACGTTTAATAAAAGCGTCCTGGTATTGTTCTTTTTGTAGCTCCTTTGTAGGCGAAAATACTACAATGTCTCCCCGTTGCGGGTCAGCAAATTTATACTTCAATTTATCGACAATGATTTTGTCTGCTTCCCACTGGTTTGGCGTACCATGCAGAGTAGGTTCCATCGATCCCGAAGGAATCCAGCGTGCTTCAGCAACAAAGGTACGAATTCCTAGAGCTAGAACAATGCTCAATACAATTGTTCTACCTAGCTCTGCGATCCAAGAATTATCGGGTTGTTGACTAGAGTTGTTATCAGACACTTGATTTTGTATGAAATTACTTAACTGAAGGAAAAATGTAGGTAATTAACTCGCCTAGTGAGACTTTATTTGTTAATCTTAACGGGAAAATTTTAATTTCCTAGTCATGTTTCCATCTTGATTACCAATTTTAGATTGTGGATTTGACGGATTTCTTCATAAATTAAAAATAAACTTTTTTTTAACGCGCGGCAAAAATTGGTTACTCTGGGCGCGAATAAGTTTAACCTAAAAGCATAGTTCTCTGTAATACATAACTCCCTGTCTCAACAAAGTTAACCTTATGTCATCTCCACAAATTTTATTGATTCGCCGCGCTCGCATAATTCTACCTAATGGTGAACTGATGATTGGGGATGTGTTGACGCGCGATCGCCAAATAGTCGAAGTTGCCCCAGAAATCTCCCAAACGGAACTAGCCACTGAAATTGACGCACAAGGGTTAACTTTGTTGCCAGGAGTTATCGATCCGCAGGTGCATTTCCGGGAACCTGGACTAGAACACAAGGAAGATTTATTCACTGCCAGTTGCGCCTGTGCTAAAGGCGGAGTTACTTCCTTTTTAGAAATGCCCAATACGCGCCCCCTGACAACAACACAGCAGGCTTTAGACGACAAGCTAGAACGTGCCTCACAAAAGTCTTTAGTTAATTATGGGTTTTTTATTGGGGCAACAGCAGAGAATCTACCAGATTTGCTTTTAGCAAAGCCAACACCAGGAATTAAAATTTTCATGGGGTCGATGCATGGTCAGTTGCTGGTTGATGGCGAAACAGCCCTGTCTGCGATATTTGCTAAAGGCGATCGCTTGATTGCCGTTCATGCCGAAGACCAAACTAGAATCAATCAACGCCGCCAAGAATTTGCCAACATCCACGATCCAGCCGTTCACTCGCAAATTCAAGATAATCAAGCGGCTTTGCTTGCAACCCAACTAGCATTAAAACTTTCTCAAAAATATCACCGTCGTCTGCATATTTTGCATATGTCAACTGCCGAAGAAGCAGATTTGCTGCGTCAGGAGAAACCTAGTTGGGTAACTGCGGAAGTGACGCCACAGCATTTGCTGTTGAACACCAGTGCTTATGAGCAGATTGGTACTTTAGCACAGATGAATCCACCTTTGCGATCGCCCCACGATAACGAAGTTCTTTGGCAAGCTTTGCGCGATGGCGTGATTGATTTCATCGCAACAGATCATGCGCCGCACACCTTAGAAGAAAAAGCTCAAGAATACCCCAATAGTCCTTCGGGAATGCCTGGAGTAGAAACTTCCCTAGCTTTGATGTTAACTGCGGCGATGGAAGGAAAGTGTACTGTGGCTCAAGTTGTTAATTGGATGTCAAAAAATGTAGCTGTGGCTTATGGTATTCCCAATAAAGGAGCGATCGCACCTGGTTATGATGCCGATTTAGTACTTGTAGATTTAAACACATACTCTCCAGTGCGGCGCGAGGAACTTTTAACCAAATGTCGTTGGAGTCCCTTTGAAGGCTGGAATCTCACCGGCTGGGCTAAAACCACCATTGTCGGTGGTGAGATAGTTTATGACAAAGGCCAGGTAAATACGCAAGTGCGGGGTAAAGCTTTAACTTTTGTATAGCAAATATTTATAAAAAGGCGTTGGGAAAACCCAATATTTTAAAGATGGGATGAGAGACGCCCAAACGCCGTTAACAGTCAACAGTCTTTTGTGTTATCCCATCTCCTTTTAGGAGATGGGATGAGCTTAATCTTCCTTAGGGACATCCAAAAATTAAATTACTCAATTCCTACGTCCAATACGACTGTCCGGTTTCTTCTCCCCCTGCTTCCCCTGCTCCCCCTGCTTCCCCTGCCCACCAAAGCGATTGATTATTTTTTCTTTGGAAGTCCCTTAGCATCTTTGGCGATTCGTAAAAGAAACTTGGGTATCTTCAGATGGATAAGAGTAAACAAGCTAATGGAAGTCTATTGTGATTCATTTCATGATGCTTGTCCCCAGAAACTATTGGGAAACATAACCATATGAATAATCAAAGAGAATTACTATGTCCTTCAAAATTTTGGCTTTAGACGGTGGCGGTATTCGTGGAGTAGTTGCAGCACGAATACTTCAACAAGTAGAACAAGAAATTAGAAATCAGGGGAAAGGGAACTTCTTACACGAATACTTCGATATGATTGCTGGCACTTCTACTGGTTCAATATTAGCAGGAGGGATTGCTGTAGGAAAACAGAGTGATGAACTCATTAATCTGTATAAAGATAGAGGAAAAGATATATTTCCGCCAAGTAGAAAAGATCGTTATAAAAACTTTCCGTCTATCATTAAATCAATTATTGATGTATTTTCAGCATCTAAATACTCTCATGATGGAATTATTCGCGTCCTCAAAGATGCCTATAAATCCACAAGAATAAAAGATATTGAAAAACCTATTATTTTAATTCTTGCTTACGATACTTTGTATCGTAATACGACCTTTTTTACAAACTGTCATCCCGATCTAGAAGAGAGATGGTACGATGACTGTTATTTATGGGAGATATGTACCGCTTCTGCCTCAGCTCCTACTTTTTTTCCACCATATAAATTAGAACCTGTAGATAAAGAAAAATTTGGCGATTGGGAATTCCCTCACATTGATGGAGGAATTTCTGCTAATAACCCCGCTCTCGCAGCTTTGAGCCTAGTTATGAGGATTAGTCAATCTTCAGTATCTCCACCAATTAAGCAAAAATATAAACTTGATAATCTACGATTGGAAGATATTTCTATTCTTTCTATTGGCACAGGCCAAACTGGTGAACCATATCAATATGAGCAAATAAGCAAATGGAGAGGCTTAGACTGGGTAAAAAATCTGACTAACATCTTTATGGAACCTACATCTGAGATTGATAGTACTATTTGCCGACAAATTATGGGTGGGTACGATTCCAAACGTTACTTACGGCTTCAGTTTGATTTAAATGAGACATTTGAACCCAAACCAAAAGAGACTTATAAAGATCCTCGCATTGTATTACCTCCAGAAGAGCGAAAAAATCGATTTACAGGGAAAAAAGTTAGTGAAGAAATAGATAACACTAATTCGGAGATTATTCAGCAGTTAATAGATACTACTTCTGCATTCATTGATCAAGGTCTTACGTACTATACTAGAAGCAACTCTGGTTCTCCGATAAAAAAGGCGATCGCCTCTTTTATTAAAGATAACTAGTACAGCGCGGCGGAAATAAACAACCCATTCCAAATCAACGAAACGCCTACACTATATTCATTTTGACTTTTGACTTCCGCCTTGCGGTACTAGTGCATCCACGTAGGCATATTAATATTAACTAATACTAGGATCAGATAGCTCGTATTTCTACGATACTTATGTAGAAATACGAGCTATTTTATTGAAAACTTTATTAATATCAGTGTGAATTACAGATGTGAATAGAAGAAATTATTGCTATTTCAAATTACTTACATTAATCATTAAACATTTTATAAATCAGTATTATTGTGTATATATTATGACTTTAATTTGGGTATATTGAATATAAGGACAAGTTAAACAAGTTCTACAGAACTTGTTTAACTTTTCTCTACTAGCTTTGGTTACTAAATAATCCAGATTTGTTCTCTCGATGACAGTAGAGAACAAATCGGGTTAAACCAAGCTGACTAAGTTCTGTGAAAACTCTTATTTCACCAAACAAGAGGTTACATTTTCTTAATTAATACACTATCTAAATCAGTTTATTAACTGATTATTACAGCCAAAAAGCTGCTGTTACAAAATTTTTTCGTTTATTTTGGGTTGAAATAACAATGTTAGTAATTTACAGTGGTGAGCGTGGTAGTGGCAGATAGAAGGAGTGTGGAGTTTTCCTTCGACTGCTTACATAAATTTTTTCATGTTGTACTCAAAAAAGTGACATTTCTCGTACTAGTCGGGAGATAAGTTTAAATCGCGGCAATGAACAAATAATTACTAATTCGTAATACTCGCTTCTGGCAAGAAGCAAGTATTACGAATTAGTAATTGAAGGATACAGAGTCACTTGATTAATCATTACAAATTATTTTGACTTCGTTAATGACACAATTGAATGGGATGAGTTCGACTTGACGAGTACCCCCATGCCCGTAGGTCAAACTCACACTTAGATAGCTATCTGGCTTGTAGGGCAATCGTTCCGCCCATTCAACTGCCACAATTCCTGGTATGACTTCAACACCTTCCCAGTAACTTTCTAAATTCAGGGCTGCAACTTCTTGTGGTTCTAAGCGATATAAATCTAAGTGGTAAAGGGGGAGGCGTCCTTCCGTGTACTCATTAATCAGGGTGAAAGTTGGACTGACAATAGGTTCAGCGATTCCCAGACCCTTGCCAATACCTTGAACTAGGGTAGTTTTACCAGCACCTAAATCACCTTCTAATAAAATTACACTGCCAGGAGTCAGGGATTCACTGAGAGTAATACCTAAGCGTAATGTTGCCTCTGTATCTGCAAGGAAAAGTTTCATAATTATTTAGTCATTAGGCACTTGTACTGAAGCGTAGTTGTAAAGCCTGCGGCATAGCTACGCTTTGGGCGCAGCCTCTGTCTGCGACACGCTACGCGAACGTAGAGAAGTATGGGGCATTGGTTATCCACTAATAACAAATGACTAATGACTACTTATCATGATGACCTCTGCTGTACCACCGTAATAGCACTCGTGCTAGTTTCTGCGGATTGTGACGGACAAAACCCGTTTCATCTTCATACAAAACATTAGCTGCAACAATCCTTCGCCCTAGCTGAGTTACAGCTTCTCTATCTAGGAAAACTGGATGGGAGTTTTGTTGAGCGTAGCGCATGAGTGATTGCTCCGAGGGGGATTTTTTGTGGATTAGCACAGCATCGAATAGCCGTCTTTGCCCACAAGCAGCATCAATTGCTTTAATGTGATCGGCAACAGTGTAACCTTCAGTTTCTCCTGGTTGAGTCATTATATTGCAGATATAAATACGGGGGGCATCTGTTTGAGCGATCGCATCGGCAATTTCTGGTACTAATAAATTAGGAATCAAGCTTGTATAAAGGCTACCTGGACCAATAATAATGTAATCAGCTTCTTTAAGTGCCTTAATAGCTGCCGGTACTGCTGGAGGATTAGCTGGAATACAGCCAACTTTGACAATTTTACCGCCAGCTTTGGGAATGCTAGACTCTCCATCAATGCGGCGACCATCGGCTAATTCTGCCCAGAGGTGAACATCACTGAGAGTTGCTGGTAGTACTTGTCCCCGTACTGCTAGTACTTTGGAACTAGCTGCAACTGCTTGTTCTAAATCTCCAGTAATGTCACTCATTGCTGTTAAAAACAAATTGCCAAAACTGTGACCCGTTAACCCATCTCCAGCCCGAAAACGGTATTGAAACAATTCTGTTAATAACTTTTCTTCATCTGCTAGCGCAGCCAAACAATTGCGAATATCACCTGGTGGTAGCACTCCAAATTCTTGACGCAATCGCCCAGAAGATCCACCATCGTCGGCGACAGTAACAATAGCAGTAATATTAGCGCTGTAGGTTTTTAGTCCCCTCAGCAACGTAGAAAGTCCCGTACCACCACCAATTACCACTATTTTCGGACCTCGGTACAATCGATGATGGGCCAGCAAGACATCGATGAGTTCTTCTCCGCCTTCTGCTCTTAGTACCTTAGTAATTGAGCCTACAGTGCGAGTTTGCCCCCAAAGCACTAACAGCAAGCCGCCAAGCAGCACCAAAGGCCCACTAACATAGTTGGGTAAAATGTTGGTGATTACTCCCAGGAAACCCCTAAACAACTCAATCATCCAAAAAATTGGGGTCAGCTTAATCCAGATAGCTAACCCCAAACTCGCCAGCAGTACACCCCCAACACTGATTAGCAACCAACGTTTTACCGATAGTCCAGGGGATAACCATTTGAACCACTGGTTAACGCGATAGGAAGTACGAGAGCGCGACTGCTTTTGCAGGGCGTTGAGGGCTTGTCTGAGAAAACCAATTGACATACCTGATTTACAGCAGTGCTACAAACAATAATTAACAGAAAATGTACACCACTTGGTTTAAAACACTAGGCGTGAAACTATTATATTTGTCAATCCCATTAGACTAAGAGCAAGTGGTCATGATTGCCAGTATTCCTAGTTAAACAATACCTTGGCTTGGTAAAAGTGAATTTAATGGAAAAACGAATTTTAGGATTAGATCCAGGACTGGCAATTTTAGGATTTGGGGTAATTACCTGCACACAAATTTCCAATAAGGTACAAGAGACTACAGTAAATATGCTGGATTTTGGGGTAATTAAAACATCAGCAGATGTAGAAATGGGACAGCGCCTATGTACCTTGTTTGATGATTTACACACCGTGATGGAAGAATTTCAACCAGATTTGGTTGCGATCGAGAAACTATTTTTTTATCGAATGTCAAGTACTATTCTGGTTGCACAGGCGCGGGGTGTACTCATTTTGGTCTTGGGCCAGCGTCGTCTTCCCTACGTAGAGTTTACTCCTGCTCAAATTAAGCAAGCTTTAACAGGGTATGGCAATGCTGATAAATTAGATGTGCAAGAAGCGGTGGCGCGGGAGTTGGATTTAGATGAAATTCCCAAGCCTGATGATGCTGCTGATGCTTTGGCGGTGGCTTTAACGGCTTCGTATCAGCTGTAGGTGTGTACACAAACAATAAAGTTCTTTACTGGTTCGTAAAGTCCTTTACTAACTGTCACAGAGTAAAAATACTTAAGACACGATTGGTACGAGCGTAGGCGTAGCCAGCCGTAGGCATCGTTTGCAATAATTTATGTTCTTTTAGAGGATTATCCAAATACATGACACTTTTGCGGTTTGCGAGATCCATTAAACCCAGAATATTTGCAGTAGGGGTTTGAGCCTCCAAAATTGACCCCTTTGAAAAAACAGCTATGGGTTCGCGGATTTTCCTATGGTCAGCTATGGCGAAGTTTGGGCTGTTAATGTCTCGTCATCGTCCGGGAGCGCCCGTCTTCACCTCTTGGAGCAGCCAACCATTGCCATCCGGGTCACTGAACGAGGCAAATGAGCTATAGTCGCGACGTTGGGGGTCTGGGCCTGTTGCCCGTCCCTCGGTTCCGGCTCGGTGGAATATCCCCCCAGTTAGCGATCGCTCAATTTAGACCAGTCAAGTTTTTTGAGTTAAAACGCACCTTAATCGTTTTTTTGAAAATTAGTGCCGAAAAGTTTTTCACAAACCTCATTTGCCCTTGATTTCCTATTGTTCACGCCATCTACCTTTCAAGTACCTATATGGACTTTAAAAGCGATCGCCGCTTGCAGCGTGCCAATAACCAAGAAAAAAAATCACTATTTCTCGCTTAATTTATTTTCCAAGTCTCAAAAGCGTTAGCCTCAATTTTTGTCAATAAGTGCGGTTTAATGCAACGAGTTTTAGCTTTGTTGAGAATAGGGATTCTTTTTACAAATACTTACTCGATTCAGGAGAAAATATTCACGCATAAGTCATTACTTGTAATTTTTAGATGCATACCACACTAACTGCGATCTCACTTTTAGAGTTGGGTTTCGTTCCTCAATTCAACA